>CAZZDI010000030.1:15805-20527 GCA_964653155.1 uncultured Flavobacteriaceae bacterium
ATGTTGAAAATACCGGTGTTGAATTGGCCTTAAATTACAATAATAGTATAGGCAATTTTAATTACAATATAGCTGTAAATGGTGCGTATAACGAAAACGTAGTGGGTAAAATTCCAACCAGCGATGGTATTATTCACGGAGAAACCAATCAGTTGTTCGATAACGCACCAGAATTTTATAGAGCGCAAGATGGTTTTCCATTGTGGTACTTCTGGGGGTATGAAACTGCTGGAGTGTTTCAAAACCAACAGCAAATAGATGATTATGGCATTCAGCCTAATGCAGCGCCCGGCGACATTATTTACAGAGATGTAAACGGTGATGGCAGCATCAGTGATGCCGATAAAAAAATGATTGGTGATCCCAATCCAGATTTAACTTATGGGTTCTCTATTTCTGGAAATTACAAAGCTTTCGACTTCTCCATATCGGCCAATGGTGTGGCTGGAAACCAATTGGTGCAGTCGTACAGAAATCCCGGAGCTTTAGGAAATTATACTTCGGCGATTTTAGACCGATGGACGGGCGAAGGCTCTTCAAACACCATTCCGAGGGTAACCGAAGATGGAAGGAATTTTGCTAATTTTTCAGATTTGTACGTTCAGGACGGCGATTTCTTGAGAATCAATAATATAACTTTAGGATTGGATATCGCTAAACTAAGCAAGCCATTTTTTGCTAAAGAATTTAGAGTTTATGTTTCAGCATTAAACCTTTATACGTTTACGGAATACGATGGTATGGATCCCGAAGTTGGTTTTGGAACTGGCGGAACATCATCGGGTGTCGATATTGGGTATTACCCAAGACCAAGAACCTTTATGATGGGATTGAACGTTAAACTTTAAAAACTACTGAAAATGAAAAATACATATTTATATATTTTATGTTTTGGGATGCTGTCGCTAGGTTCTTGTAGCTTAGAAACAGAACCTTTAACTCAGGTAACAGATTCAAATTTTTATTCCACTACAGACGATGCTTACAAAGCTCTGGTAGGCTGTTACGACGGTTTGCAAATCGCTACTGGTGCTTCTGGAGTAGGTGTTCCGGTAGCTAGCGAAGTGTTTTCTGATGATTGCTTTGGAGGTACAGGAAACGCCGATGCATACAATTATGCTGCTCTGGATGAGTTTGATATTTCACGTGCGCCCAGTTTTGTCGATTTTTTTAATTCCAATTGGATTAACTATTACAAAGCCATTTACCGTTGCAACGTGTTGTTGTCTAAAATGGACCAAATCAATTGGGGCGACGATGAGGTGTTGAGAAATACTTATGAATCTGAAACCCGTTTTATTAGGGCTTATACCTATTTTGAAATGGTGAGGCTTTGGGGAAATATTCCGTTGTTGACCGAACCTTCTACCGAAAATATTCCGCAGGCCAACCCAGAAGATGTTTATGCCGTAATAGCTGAAGATTTGCAATTTGCAGCAAACAATTTACCTGAAGTAGCTTATAATACGGTTGATGCAGGCAGGGTTACCAAATGGGCAGCCAAATCGTTGTTAGGTCGTGTGTTTTTATATTACACGGGGTATTACGGTGCTTCAGATTTAGCAGGAGTAGTTACAAAATCTCAAGCTTTGGCGCATTTGGAAGATGTTATTTCATTAAGCGGCCACGGTTTGGTTGACGATTTTGCCTCTCTATGGCCGGTATCTTCGGCAGCTTCCGAAGTAGAATATGCAGGCGAAAATAATCAAGAAGTGGTATTTTCAATAAAATACACCTATACCAGTGATTATAACGGAAATACCGATGGCAACCATTGGTTGGTGATGTTTGGTATGCGCGAGTACACCTATTTGCCTTACGGAAGCGGTTGGGGCATTACCGTAAATCCTAAGCTTTGGGAGGCTTACGGTGAAAACGATACCCGAAGATCGGCTACTATTATCTCTATTGATGACGAAGAAATACCGTTCGATAAAATTGAAAACCAACGCGAATACACGGGCTATTACAACAAAAAATACACGCCCATGTCTATTTTAGATGAAGAGGGGCAAACCGTATCGGCCGTTAACCAGTTTGGGGTTACCGATTTTCAAATCAACCAATTTCAAGACTATGTGGTGTTGCGTTATTCTGATGTGCTGCTCATGGCTGCCGAATTGGGCAGTGGCAATGCCCAGGCTTATTTCGACCAAGTAAGGCAACGTGCTCTAAAAGATAACTTTACATCTTTAACAGTTAACCAAGCTAATATTTTAAAAGAGCGTCGTTTAGAGTTTGCTTTAGAGGGCGTTAGATATTGGGATTTGTTGCGCCAAGGTGTTGATACAGCAGCGTCAACCATTGCAGAAACTACCGAGTTGTTAAGTGGTGGAGTAGCAGATACCAAAACCATAAAAGCCGAAAATATTCAGGCTACAAAAGGTTTGCAGCAAATACCAAATACTCAAATTACATTGTCGGATAACGTATTGAAACAAAATGCGGGTTGGTAATTTTAACTAAACTAAATTTTAAACAGATGAAAAAAATAAGAATATTAATTGCATCATTTTTGGTGTTGGGAGTAACTTTCCTAATACCATCATGTAACCCAGAAACGGGTGCTTTGGGAGAACTTCCCGATAAATCTGAAATTCAGTTTGACATTACTCAAGATTTTACTGCCGATCCAGGTGGAAATACGGTGATTATGACCAACCAAACCCCGGGAGTTACCCTAACGTGGGATTATGGCACGGGGCGTTCCAACAAAAAAGTAGAAACCGTTAAGTACGCTTTTAAAGGCGATTACACCATTAACATTACGGCTGTAACTAAAGGCGGAATCGTAAATTTAGATCCGGTAACCATTACCGTAACCGATGATAATTTAAGTTATGTTGATGACCCACTTTGGAACTTGCTTTCAGGCGGTGTGGGCAGCTCAAAAACATGGATTACGGATGATGGTAATTACGGATTAGCATTGGGGCCGTTAGCATATGCAGACCCATCAGTAGAACAGGAATTTGAAAATTATACGCCTAACTGGGAACCAGATGGCAATCCACCTGAAAGTACAGACGAAAATGTGGGATATGGAAGCACAATGACATTTAGTTTGGATGGAGGTCCGTTCATGATAACTAAAAAATTAAACGAGGGCGGGATTGAAGAAAATGGCACCTACTTTTTAGATGCCGAAGCCAAAACATTAACCACTAGTGATGCGACGATTTTAAGACCGGATAATTATATAGCAAATGTTAGTAATTGGAATAATAATTTAAAAATTCTCGAACTTACAGAAAACCAATTGCGAATAGCGGTTTTAAGAACAAACGACGAAGGGCCTTGGTTGTACATATTAAATTATGTCTCTAAAGAGTATGCAGATAATTATGTGCCAGAAGATTTACCAGACCCAGATCCACCAATTAATTTGAATGGCGGAACGGTTGATGATTTACTATCTACAAACGTAACCACTACAAAAACATGGCATTTAAGTGCCGACACTCCTTTTGATTGGACCGATTTAAACGGAAACCTATTAAATGGTTGGCAAACGGTTGAAGACTACGAGGCTGCTGGTTGGCCAGGATATACTTCGGCAGATCAAGCTTCAGTTGTTGAAAATAAAATTACGTTTTCTAATGACGGAACAGTTACAACCATCGATAGCAATGGCGTTGAAATGAGCGGTATGTACACCTCAAGTACAGATGGTACCAACATCATCACTTTTACCGATATAACACCAAAATTTCCTATAGGAAGCTCGTGGGCCACCGTGGAAACCACATCGCAAAACCAATGGAAAATTGTTAAAACAGCCGTAACGGGTGGCACAGTAACCGATATTTGGTTCGGTAAGCGCGATGAAACCGGTAAGGATGAATATATGGTGTTCCACTTTGTGCTAGACAATGGTGAAGTTGACCCAATTGAAGAGAATAGAAAGCTAATAATTGCATCATTAACAGGAGGAAGTTCTCGTACTTTTAAAGTTTCAGATACTTGGCACGTAGATTGGCTAGCGGGAGATCTGTCAGGAGGATGGACAGATTCGACTACTTTTGCTGATGATTTCACAAGTAATTCTTGGGTTTGGACTGCGGCAGTAAAAGCAGGTTTACAAGATCCAACACTTACATTTACAAAAGATGGATCAACGGTTATGGCAACTAAAGTTCAGGACGGTATTACTACCTCTGCTGAAGTTATTATTGATGCAGAAAATAATACGATAGATATTGATATGGATTTGATAGCTTTTACAGATTCTGCAAGTTGGTTGCCAACATACGGGGCTACTTGGTATTTCTGTAAATCCCCATTGTCGGCTGTTGAAACTGATGGTTTATGGTTAGGTAAATTGGGGGTTAATGGATCTGGAGATCCAGAAGTAACAGCAATTCATTATGTTATTTCTCAATAGCGTAAAGACCAATACCTTCAATTTTAACAATTAGAAGATATTTAGCACTTAAATCAAAAATCACTGTGCTATATTAAAAAAGTACAGTGGTTTTTTAATTTCAGTTTTCAACTCACATTTAAAAATTTCTTTACCCATTAGACAAAATAGTACTAGGCATTATTGGCTTTTAAGCAGTAGATTGCCATTGGATAAAACACCTGAAAAAACGCCAAAAAATTTAAACAAGCTATAAGTTAAACAAAGGTTTAATTTAGTGTTTAAAGGAGTTTTTGGTTTTTCAATTCAAAAAAATGACACAAAATTTAATTTATAAAAAAGTAAAATGACAAAATATG
>CAZZDI010000031.1:0-20449 GCA_964653155.1 uncultured Flavobacteriaceae bacterium
AAACAATAAAAAACTTCATAGTTTACAACTGAAACCGAAAAGTACAATTTTTTTGCATGTTTACTTCATGAAAACAAAAAAACCGAAGTTTTCGGCTTCGGTTTTCAGGATTAAGATTTTTTTTCAGTTATTCCGGTATTTCAAAAATGATAGGGAGCGAGTATAGCACATTTACATTTTTGCCAGCCTGTTTTCCGGGCGACATTCTAGGCAACTCTTTAACCACCCTAACGGCTTCATTCTCTAAATCTTTATGGGCTGCTTTTGCGTTAACCTCATCGGCAACTATTGCTCCTTCCGAATTAATTTTGAACATTACAACAATGCGCTGCCTTCCTGTCAACCCCAATTGTTTTCCTAAATTGGTATTGAAATTTTCCTGAATAAACAGCGATACTTTTTCTTGCATACAGGTTTTTCTTTCCTGATTGGTTTTTAAAGATTCACATCCCAAAAACACAGGCACTTCGTCTATTGTGCCAAATGGCATACTTACCTCTTGCAGTGCATCTTCATAAAATGGATCTTTAAAACCGTCTTTATCAATAAATATAAGCACGCTTTTTAATGCCATTACTTCGTCTTCGTTTAAATTGCCCTGCACTTGTATTTGCTTGAAAACGGCTGTTATTTTTTCAGTCAATTCGGTTTTTGGCGATTGCGTAACGAAACCCTTAATGTCTTCAATAATGTTTTTGTTGCCACTGTTGGGTTTTATAAGTTGTACCAATAAATTTAAACCGTAATCTTCGGTTTCACTAACATGCCCCTGTTTTTCAATTTGGTTTTTAACGGCGTTTATTTTTGAAATTATTGGGCTTTGTTCTTCATTTTCAATTAAAAGAGCATTGTCTTTTGTTTCAGTTGATTGGGCACAAGACGAATACACCAACATCCCTAAAACTAACGGAATTAACAGTGCATACTTCAATAAATTAAGCTGTTTTGATTTCGATTTTTGTAACATAACGATTCGTTTTTTGATTAATGATTGTTTATAAAATGGATTGATGAATGATATTTTTTCTACGCCAAAAACTTGCGACAACAAATTTTGGTAATACTGTAATTTATTTTGGTTTTTAATGGCGTGGGCATCGGCCATAAATTCGTGGAGTTCAACCATTCTGTTTTGAAAAACATAAACTAACGGGTTAAACCAAAATGGAATACGAAGGATTTCGAAAAACAATAAATCTAAGCTATGCTTTTGCTTTACGTGTACCATTTCGTGCTTTAAAATGGTGGCTTTTTCGTGGGTTTTAATCAGGTTGCCCAAAAACACATAATTAAAAAATGAAAATGCCGTACTGCTATTAAGCACTTCAACAACATAGAGACGGCCTTGTTTTATTTTCGGGCTTTTATAAAGCAGAGCGAACAATTTTGCCATTTTATAAAAGAAAAACACAACGGCACAGACCATGCCCAAATACCAAACCAGTTCCCAAACCCCCAAAGCACTGGCTTCAATTAAAACTGGGTTTAAATGAAACGCGTTTGTATTATTTTGTGCCGACCCTCCAACAATTACCGCTGGTAAATTAACGATATAATCCTGAGAGATGATATTTTTAAATCCGTTGATTTTTACCAAAGGAATAACCAAGGCCAACAGAGGTGTTACAATTAAATAAGCACGGTTGTACCTAAAAAAGGTTTCTTTTTTCAGGAACAAATCGTAAACCAATAAAAAGAAGGCCTGAAAAGCAATAGTTTGTAAAATATAATGTGCCATGGTTAACTTTTTTTATTGATTTCGTTCAACACCTCTTCCAGGTCTGTAATATCCATATCGTTCTTTTTTACGAAAAACGACACCATACTTTTAAACGATCCTTGAAAGTAATTATCGACCAACTTATTTATAGATTGATTACTATAATCTTGTTTGGCCACCAAAGGAAAATACACATGCCCCTTTCCTTCCTTTTCGTAATCCACAAAACCTTTGCCTTCCAATATCCTAACCACTGTCGAAACTGTATTGTAAGCCGGTTTGGGTTCTGGCAATTCATTGATTATAGCTTTTACATTGGCTTTTTTTAACTGCCAAAGTATTTGCATAATGTCTTCTTCGGCTTTAGTGAGTTGTTTCATAAATGCTGAATTTATTTCAGTATCTTTTTATACTGGATTATTAAAATATTGAGATACTGAAACAAGTTCAGTATAGCAAAGTGAAAATTTTCACTTTGCTAATATAACTAAAAAATTAGTTTAAACTAATTTTTTAGTTTAAAAATGTAACATTTAGCTAAATTATCCGTCTTAAAAGGTGAATAACAAATTTTTGTCAGTTTGAGTGAATTTCACGATTGAAATGAGCGAAATTTGTATCGAAAACAAGAAAATTTATAACAAAAAAGACTTCTCGATAGTTCTGCTGAGCGCAGCCGAAGTACAAAATTCTTATAGAATTTTACTAGAAGTGACGTACACAACCTAAACACTATTCTCGTTATTTTATGGACATTTTTTTAATAATCATTTCAGCATTTATTATGCTTTTGGGCATTTTAGGAAGTTTTTTGCCCATTCTTCCCGGGCCAATTACCAGTTGGGTGGGGCTTTTGGTGATACACTTTACTGAAGCCATACCAATGGACAAACCGTTTATAATCATTACCCTTTTAATCGCGGCACTTATTTGGGTGCTCGATTATATAATTCCGGCCATGGGCACCAAACGCTTTGGCGGCACTCGTTACGGCATGATAGGTACCACCATCGGACTTATTGTTGGCATTATTGCCCCTATTCCTGGCGGAATAATTATTGGCCCGTTTCTTGGTGCATTGATTGGAGAACTTCTTAACAAGTCTGATTCCAAAACAGCCACAAAAGCGGCATTCGGTTCGTTTATTGGTTTTTTGGCTTCAACCTTTATAAAGTTTGTGGTTGCCTTAGTGTATCTAGGTCTTTACATAGCTTTGATCTGGGAACATAAAAATGCTTTTTTCCAGATGTAAAAAAGAATAGCCCTGTGGGTCTCTCACCTCCACAGGGCTTTTGTAAATTGCTATTATCAACAAAAAAATTGAGGGATTAATTAATTTTTGAAGTGTTGATAGTACAAATGTAACAATAACAAATGTTATCGAACTGTGGGAAACCCGTAACTACCTTACGGTTGTTTTACAAAACATAGCTATAATGCCACTTCGCAAGGCATAAAAAAATATGTTAAAAAAATGATCTTGCAGATTATGTAATAACAGACCTACACGAAGCCTTTCTTTCGGGCTTCATTTAACAGTGTTTCGTCCTGCCCATCGTTAACCTCAAAAATATCGCGAAGTTGTTTTTTTCGTTTTTCAACCGCGCTTAGCGATATATCTAAATGCGATGCCAGATTTTTGGTCTTTATGCCTTGGGATAGCAAATAAAGAATTTTTCGGTTTTTTTCATCAATCACAATGTCGCTGGTTATCGTTTTCCGGATGTGGCTGTTTACCGTACCGCTATAAAACGGTGGGTTATACAGCACTGCTTGAAATGCACTGGCCAACTCGCTGGAAGTTAAATCGCTTTTTATCAAAAAGCCTTCGGGGTCTATCGTTTTTATAATGTTGTGGATCCTAAAGGATTCATTGAACATGGTCAGGATTATAATTTTTGCCTTGGGAAGGATTTTACGGGCGTATTCGGCTAAATCTTCACCGGAGTTCATTGTGCCATCTGCCGAGGGCGGCAAACTAATATCGACAAACAATACGTTGTACGGTTGTTCTTTTTGTGCCGACAGTTCCATTAGCTTAACGGCTTCGTCGCAATTATTGGCGATATCGATTATTAATTCTTGGTGCTCTTTTTTAGTAAAAAGCAAAGTGTTTTGATAACCTTCAATAATAATGGGATGGTCATCAATCATTAAAATTTTGATTTTTTCAGTCATAATTTTGGCGTTAGGGTATTGGTGCCTCTATAATTACTGTTGTTCCTGTATCTTTTTTAGAAGTTATATTTATACTTCCGTTTATATCGTTTACTCTTGAGTTTATGTTTTTTAGGCCTATGCCTGTTTTGGTTTTGTTTACATCAAAACCAGAGCCGTTGTCGGTTATGATCAGGCAAATTACATCATTTTTTTGTGTAAAGCTAATATTTACATGTGTGGCATTGGCGTGCTTATAAATATTATGGAGTGTTTCTTGGGCGATTCGGTAAATATGGATTTTCTTTTTATTGTTTACCTCGTCCCAATTGATATCGTCGTCATGCTCCAATTTGCATTTCAGCCCATAAACGGCCGTTTGGGTTTCAACCAAGTTTTTTATAATGTCTGTAAACCCAGAGCCCGACACAAAATCGGTATTCAATTCGTGGGATACTTTTCTTATATCGTCTTCAATTTTTTTTAGCGTTTTAACGATGTTTTGGCTTTGGGTTTTTATATCGTCTATCTTAGGGATCAAGCTCAGATTATCTACATTAATCCGCGTACCGAACAATCTTCCCAACACCCCGTCGTGCAGTTCCTGCGAAATACGTTTTTTTTCCTGTGTACGGGCCTCTTCAATGCTTTCGTTCTGCGACAGCATCAAATTATAGATTTCCTCGTTGGTTTCTTGTTGTTTTTGGATAAACTGAAGTTCTTTGTTTTTATTCCTTTGCGTGATGAACAAATAGAGCAGAAATGAGGCTATAATTACTACTAAAGAAATAATGAGCAGCCATTTGCGCTCTTTGGCTATCTGGATGTTTTCTTTTTCTATCTGGTCAGTTTCAAAGCGGATCCTGGCAAATTTGTTCCGGATGGTACGCTCGTTTTTTTGTAAACTGTCGTTTAAGGCTATGTACTCTTTCAAGAATTTTGAAGCTATGCTATCGGTTTCTATTTCTGATAGTAGCAGCAACGATTTCAATAAATCGTCGTTATGGTAAGCTTCCGAAATACCTTTGGCTCTGTAGGCAAATAATTTGGCAGAATCTTTCTTGTTTTTTTTATTGTAGTATTCGGCCAAATGTTGGTTAATGATTATTGAATTGTAGCCATCGGGGTTTACACTATCGGTTATTTTCAGGGCTTCGTAATAAAGCCTTGGAAGCTGGTCATGTTGATTGGACAGGTAAAGGGTATGTGCATAGTTATCGAGCACAAGGGCATAAAAATCGGGGCGTTCGTTAATGAGGTTTTTATTCTGAAGTATTTCGTTGTAATACTTTAACGCTAAATCGTACCGCCCTATGTTTTTATATACAAAGCCAATGTTGTTTAAGGAATTGTCGATTTTTGATGGGTCTATCTTATTCAATCCTCTTTTTAAATCGAGAGCTTTTTTATGGTATTTTATCGATTCTTCAAACTGCTCCAGCTCATTAAAAACAATGCCCAAATTATTATATAAAAACGATTTAAGCTCTTGGACCTCGTAAGCATCGTCCAGTTGTTCCAGTAAGTCGATGGCTTCAATGGAAGTCACTTCGCTGGCGGTATAATCCTTTTCATTTCTTTGAATACTTGCTATCCCATACAATGTTGCAGCAATGCCGAAATTGTTGGATAGCTTCCTGTAATATTTTTCAGCTTCGTTATAATAAACATAAGCACTGTCTGTTAAAGTTGTTGCCTTTCTAAACCACTCGCCCACAACATAATTTGCATCAGCAATTAATGTTGAATCTGTTATTTTAGACCTAAGAACGTTGGTCTTTATGGAATCTATTTGAAATT
Organism: uncultured Flavobacteriaceae bacterium; assembly: GCA_964653155.1. Lineage (GTDB taxonomy): Bacteria > Bacteroidota > Bacteroidia > Flavobacteriales > Flavobacteriaceae > Flavisericum. The sequence goes on from CAZZDI010000031.1 coordinate 5,678, forward strand.
CACTTGTTTCATCCTGTGCTATAACCGGCCACAAACAACATGAAAACAAAATATATAATAAAAAATATTTCGGCACTAGGAAAGAATTAATTTCAATTTTACCAAATGTATTTATTATTTTCCATTTATATAAATAAAAAAGCCCTTAACGCTTATTAAACGTTAAGGGCTTTTTTTATTGATTTCTAGCGATTAGTCTCCTACTTGTCCGCCAGTAATAGGGGCATCAATAACATCTGGTGCTTTTAACACATCATCTTCCGTTAAATCTTGTTTGGTGCAAGATACCAGTGAGGCGAAAATTGCTGCTACTAATAATGTAATTTTTAGGGATTTCATATAAATTCGATTTTAAGGTTAATACATTTTTGCCACGTATTTAACAACACAACTTAACACGCAAAAGGCATAGGCATTTTGCTTTAGCAGAAAATGGATAATTAATTTAAAACCGAATACACTTTTTCGTGCACACGACATTTTTAGAGGGATTTTTCAAGGCCAGATAAAAGCCCGAAATGGATTAATGTAGTAACCGCTGAACTTAGGGAAAATTGGGCGCACAGGTTTACGCTGCTAAAATATGTTAACAAAATTTAATAACTTTTATTTTTTTTAACATACCCGTAAGTTTTCGACGAAATGCAGCTTTTTTTATCGACGAAATGCACCACTGGGCTATTTTAGGCAACTTTACTTACAAAGTAGATTTGCTTTTCACCAAAGTGGTTTTAACTATTTTGGTTTTAACATCTTCTCCCGGAGATGGATTTTGCAGCCTACGGATCAACATTTGTGCCGCATTGGCTCCTATTGTTTTTGCATGTTGGCGAATAGTGGTTAATTTAGGAAGTGTGTGGTAAGAATCAGATTTACTTGCAAATGCGATAACCGAAACATCTTTGGGCACCTTAAAATCTAAATTAACCGCTGTATTTAACGCTATAATCCCCGAAGAGCTCTCTGCCGCTATGATGCCATCAATGGTTTTATTTTTTTTAAACAAGTCTTTTATTTTTTTTTGATGGTCGTCTTTCTTTTTAACGGCAAGCACCAAGGGCTCGCACCTATTCTCTAGCATAGCCTTATTATAGCCCCGCTCCCTAAGCTTGCCAACACTCAGTTCGTTTATTTTGCTTATAAAGGCTATGTGCTTTCTGTTTTCTGCCAATAAACTCTTTGTTGCTTTATAAGTGGCCTCAAAATCATCAACAATCACTTTATCGCACATTACATCGTGCGCCACCCTATCGAACATCACTATGGGCAAACCATGGTTAATGGTGTTTTTGAAATGACCTATCTCATTATTTACCTGCGTTTCTTCTGCAACAGATAAAATAAAACCGTCAACGCTTCCATTGGCCAATAATTTTAGCCCTTCCTTTTCTTTCTCTAATGATTCGTTTGAAATACAAGTAATAATATTGTAGCCGTGCTTATTGGCCTCTCGTTCTATTCCAAACAATACTTTCGCCAAAAAACGGTTGAGTATGTTTGGGATAATAACCCCTATGGTTTTGGTCTTGCTCTGCTTTAAGCTTAAAGCCACCTTGTTGGGCGTATAATCGTATTGCTCGGCAAGCAGCTTAACCCGCTTAACCGTTTCTTCTCCAATCTCCTCACTATTGTTAAGCGCCTTAGAGACAGTTGAGATAGACACCCCCAACTCTTTTGCCAGTTGTTTTAAAGTAACCATATGCCTCCTAATAAATTTGCATTCGCAATGTACAAAATTAGTTTTAGTGATTTCACCCTATATTTTTACCACAAACAAAAAGAAATTTAAACACATTATTGCACACATTAACCTTTACCTAACAGAATATTGAGCCAAGAATGTTATTTTTGCAGCTTAATTTAGTTTATGGATTTTTCAAAAGTAAAACTTGTAGTTTCAGATATGGACGGCACCCTGCTAAACCCAAACAGCGAGGTAAGCCCCCGTTTTTTCAATCAGTTTAAAGCTCTAAAGCAGCAAAACATTCATTTTACCGCGGCCAGCGGACGCCAATATCAGAGCATTTTAGACAAGCTGGCCCCTATTAAAGACGACATCTCCATTATTGCCGAAAATGGCGGCATTATGAAACACAACAACAAAGAACAAATTTTGTTGAAACTGGACCCCATAAACATAAAAAACGCCATAACCTTACTCAGGACCATCCAAGGCGCCTATATTGTATTATGCGGAAGGCAAAGGGCATATATTGAAACTACAGACGAAGCGTTCATATCTAAATTCAAGGATTATTATAAAGAATACACCATTGTCGATGACTTAACACAGGTTAAGGACGACGATTTTTTAAAAATTGCCGTATTCCACCACAAATCTTCTGAAACCTACATCCTGCCCACGGCCGAAAGCCTAAAAGAAGACTTGCAGGTTATCGTTTCTGGTGAAAACTGGCTGGATATCTCGCACGCCAAAGCCAATAAAAGTTACGCATTAACCATTTTGCAAAAGGCATTGGGCGTAACCAAGGAAGAAACCATGGTTTTTGGCGATTACAACAACGATTTGCAAATGATGGATTTGGCCTATTTTAGCTATGCCATGGAAAACGCCCACGCCAACGTAAAAAAAACAGCCCGGTTTAAAACCAAGAGCAATGCCGAAGAGGGAGTTGAAACCATTTTGGAAGAATTATTAAAAAGACCCTAAAGCAAAAAAGCATCCCCATTTTCTTCTCAGAAAAAAGGAAAGCTTTCCATTGGAACACCTCCCGACAACTATCGGGATTATTGGCATTACTACACTCCCAAATAAAATCTGGGAACAACACAACTCCTTTTCATTGCCAAAAAGCTTTAATTCATTACAGCTTTTAGCAGAGTTTCGGCCTGAACGGGAATCCAAACCTTATGCTTACTACTCTTTTCACTAACCTATGTTAACGAGTTGCAAGCCTATATTATGAATTCTATAATTTAAATACAACTTTCAATGCGCAAATATATAATTTGTTATTTTTAAAACAACACAAATTTCAATAAAAATCTAAGGTATCGTTTTCCTATATCCCGAAAAACATACTCTTTTTGGAGGCTTTTTTTTATGTTCCAGAAAACAGATTAGTTATTTTCCGTTTTATGGCTATCTACAACCCCAACATCGCGGTAACGGCAGCACGAATGAACAGTTGCATAAGCTTCATCGGTAGCTTTTAATTCTTTTAAATCGTGGCCCACAGCCAAAATATTCTTTTTAATGCTGTCTAAACTAATTTTGCGTTCATCATAAAACAATTTCAATTCGTGGGTTTTTACATCCCAATTGGCACTTTTTACACCTTTGGTCCCGTAACAAGCCTTTTCAATTCTTGACTTACACATTAAACACACGCCATCTACTTCAAGAGTGGTTTGTGCGTTTTTGTTTTGGGCAAAAACCGTTGCCCCTAAAAATAATAAAGCTACTGTTATAATATTTTTCATTTTAATTGTGTCTTTGTTCATTTTTTTCTTTTCATGAAATCCCTGCTTTTGCGAGAATTTTTAAATCCTAAACCGTAATCCGGCATAATACATACTTCCAAAAATGGGACCGTACACAAAGGTAGTATCAAAATTTGAACCAAAAGGGGCATTGGCTCCAATAATAGGGTTCGATTGCCTCACATTGGTTATATTTTCGCCACCTAAATACATCTCAAACTTTGGAGAAAACACCTTAGTAACCTGTGCGTTTAAAGTGGCTACCGTTAGCGTGCGTTCTGCTAATTGATATTCCACAGGATTACTTTCAGTGGAAGAAAACCGTTGCGAGCCCAACCAATTAAACGTGGCATCAAATTTCCACTGCTTGCCATTATTGCGCAAATGTGTTTCGTACCCAGCGTTGGCAAAAATGCGGTGCTTGGGCACTAATGGTTTTTCCAATTGGCCGCTGTTATAATCTGTTTTTACATCATAAAGTTTGTAGGCCACCCGCAAATCGAAATGTTCAAAAACATTATAATTCATTTCCACCTGAAAACTGTTGGCATAACTTTTTCCGTCAAGATTATAAAAGTTGACTTCCTGCGGATTTTCAAAATCAACCACCACTTGGTTTTCAAAATCGGTTCGGTAATAATCCAACGTAACATCGGCCTTTCTTCCAAAAAGATTGAATCCTTGCAGATATGAAATCCCGTAATTCCATGCAATTTCGGGATCTAATCCATAAATGCTTCCGTTGCTATCTAAAACATTAATAGCTCTTGAGGTTGAAAACATATTTTGGTTTTCTGCAAAAATATTGGCACTACGTTTCCCTCTTCCGAAAGACGCGCGAACAGCCGATTTCTCCCAAGGCGTGTATCGCGCATGGAATCTGGGGGTAACGAATGTACCGAGCAAATTATGATTATCCACACGGATTCCCGCCGTTAAGTTCAGTTTTTCCAAATTATCGTAATTATATTCGAAAAAAGCACCAACGGAATGTTCCGTACGTTCGTAATCCGAATTCAAATTGGGCACATCGAGCATTTCATCGTAATGGTCGTACGTATAGCTAATTCCCGTTTTTATTTTATGGCGCGAATCGCCAATAATGGAATTATAAATGGCGTTGGCATACAAACTATTGTGCTCAATATCATATTGATTCAACCCAAAATACGACTCTTGTTTATGCCCACTAAATGCCGTTTGCACCCCAACACTCTGCCATGGCACTTCCGGATTTACATAACCTAGTTTTGCCGAAACTTCATAGCGTCGCGTATCTATTTCACTCCCCCACACTTCGTCTCCGCTCAGTACTGGCCCGTTTCTGGTAACTCTGTCGGTTTCTGGATTGAAATCTAATTGCCCAGTTTGCTTTTCATCATTTAAAAATTTCAAATTGATAAAGCTTACAAAACCTTTTTCGGTATCGGTGTATTGCCAACGGTTCATCACATTTATCTGGTTATAAAGCGGCATATCCAAAAACCCATCATTATTAACATCGTGTTTTTGGTTGTGGGTGTTGCCGTGCAAATACAAACCGGTGTGCCATTTATCGCTAACTTGAGTGTTTAAATGCGTATTAAGCTCTAGCCTCTCGCTCGATGCGCCATATAAATTAACGAATAATTTATCGTCGGTTGAAGGTTTCACCAACTCGGCATTTATTTGCCCGGCGATACTCTCGAAACCGTTTACCACACTACCCGCTCCTTTGGTAATTTGAATACTCTCTACCCAAGTTCCAGGGATAAAACTCAGCCCAAAAGCCTGTGACGCTCCACGAACCGTAGGAATATTTTCGGTAGCGATTAAAATATACGGACTGGTAAGTCCCAACATTTTTATTTGTCGGGTTCCGGTAACGGCATCGGCAAAATTAACGTCGATGGAGGGGTTGGTTTCAAAACTTTCCGATAGATTGCAACAAGCCGCTTTCAACAATTCGTCGCTACTTACCGTAAAGGTGTTGGTAGCTTTTAAATACGATTTGGCCGTGGCCTGTTTTCTTGAAGTAACGGTAACGGCATCCAGATTATCGGTCGGTTGCAACCAGTGTTTTATTAGTCGTGGTTTTGCAACAGACAGTGTATCGGTTTTAAAACCGACAAAACTCACCACCAGTTTTTTGTATTCAGGTTTATAAGGAATAGTAAAGGCGCCATCAATATCGGTAACGGTGCCCACTTCGGTATTCAACCAGTACACGTTGGCCCCCACCAGTCCCATTTCATTTTTACTATCGTTGGCCTCCAAAATAAGGCCTTCTATTTTCTTTTGCGAAAATGTGAAAGCCGGAAGCATTAGTAGCATGTACATTAAATGTTTCATTTTTAAGCGTAGGGTTTTATTGGTACAAAAGCAGCCATCGCTACCATAATTCCATTTTCAGTAAAAGTAGCCATGGGTTGTTTAAGGACTGTACCCAAATTGACGTATTGTACGGTTTTTTTATCCAACAGCGTTTTGGTTACGCCAATAGTTACCGGATTTTGCAATGCTTCCTTGGGGATGCGTTGCGACATTTCTGCCGTAACACCATCCTTTTTCGAGTTTGCCAACACCTCAAGTGTACCGTGCATTGCCCTTATAGTTTTTCCAACTGAAGCTTGGCAGCCGTTACAGATCATGCCTGTAACTATATATGTATGTTTCATGATTTTTTAATTTGATTTAAATTTTTCCTTTTTGTCATTCCCGTGTAGACGGGAATCCACTCCATTAGAAAAATTTAAAATCAAATGATGAAAACCTGATCCAATAACTGAATATCGGCAATCAAGCTTGGCGGAGAATAATGTTTGTGCGGAATGTTTTGTTTGGGAAAGCTTTCAAAAAGCCCCAAATGAGCATAGGTGAAAGTTTTCAGAAATAATTGCTGGTCGAAATCCAAATCTTCAAATGATGAAAATTTAAGTTCATCCTGTCCCTTTACAACATCTACTTCGTCTTTACAGCATGTTTTTTTATGAAGTATTTCAAAAGCTTCCATGGCGCATTTTTCAACATCGGTAAATATGGCCGCATCAACCAGCACATCGCCACAATAGTGCTTTTCAACAGTAAAAGATACCGTTGAAAACAATACCAGCAAAGCCATGGCCACTGAAAACACTTTATTTAAACATTGCTTTATCATCTCGATAGTAATCAAGCAAATTTACAAAAAACCAAAGGTTACATTGGCGTTTTAAAATTTGATTAACATTTCAACCTTTCAGTTTGTGGTAATAAAACGCGGGCAACAATAAAATTAAAATAATGGGCTGGATCAAAAACCTGCGGATATTAAAAAACAAATAATAATCTTCCTGCCGCGGGTTCACCACAAAATACAAATACACTAAAATGAGCACCACAAAAGCCAATGCGTAGATAATGGCCGAAAATTTCAGGATGCCTTTGTCTTTAAAAATCAGATAAATTATACCCAACGAAATGATGGTGTTCAAACCATATCGCAACGCTGTAAAAGCTATCAATTTGGCAACTTCGCGGCGCGGGCTATCAACGTACAAATAGTCGTTGTGGAAAAAAGTGAGGTAAGGGTCGTAAAAGAGAATATCTTCAAAAAACCGAATTAAAATCAACAACAAAAACAATAGGGCTATGCCCGCGTATTTTATAAGCCTAACCATCTGTTCTGTTTATTTTCGAAAATCGGTTCACCCAAAAGATCCAAAGCAAAAACACCATGCCGTAAATAATGCCAGGAAAAACAACGGTATGCAACACATCTTCATATTTAGGAAAACGATACAGCCAAATACTTAAAAGCACAATGCGCAAAAGGTTTACCGAATAAATCAAAACACTCCCGGAAAGGATGTAAAAAAATGTGGTTTTCCATTTTCCCGAAAACGCCACAATAAATGATAAAAACAAAATAATTACACTTATACCATTACAGCCTTCAATAACCCGCGCCAAATATTTTCCGTTTACTATCATTTTTAAACTAGGCTCGTCGGGATGCGGCAATACTTTGGCCTTATACCCAAAACTACCCAACAAAACCTCGCTTTGTTTCGCCACCGTGTGGGTAAAGTAATCGGGGTAGAATTTTGAGCCGTCAGAAAATTGCAAATAAAATTTATACGCCACCGATAACGTGCCGTAAACCAACAAAAATGTAAGGATGAACGTTATAACCGACTTGTATTTTACAAAAAGTGCTTTCAAAAAAAAAGGGTTTTCCGAATATCGAAATTACGTTTTTTTAATTTTTTTCACTCGATAATCGTCATTTAATTATTTGAGGGCTTACTTTTGAAAAACAAAAATTTCAACCCAAACTTTTCAAAATGAATTTTGAGCAACTAAAACCAGAGGTCACTAAAATTATTTCAAACGGCGACAAAACGGTTAACGAACGCCTTTTCGACATTTGCCAACTGCTTGAAAAACACGTCGATCATTATAATTGGGTGGGCTTTTATTTTAGAAATGGCGACAAAGAAGAGTTGAAATTAGGGCCTTACGTTGGCGCACCGACCGACCATACCATTATCCCTTTCGGAAAAGGCATTTGCGGACAAGTAGCCGTGAGCAACCAAAATTTTGTGGTGCCCGATGTTTCGGCACAGGACAATTATATTGCTTGCAGCATTACGGTAAAGGCCGAAATTGTGATTCCTATTTTTGTGAATGGCGAAAATATTGGACAAATCGACATCGACTCGAATACGCCCAATCCCTTTACTGAAGCCGATGAACGCTTTTTGGAATTTGTAACCCAAAAAGTTTCTGAAATACTGTCTTAAAATTCCAAAAACCAAATTCCAATAATCCCACAAGAGTATGTTTTGGATTTTAGTTTTTGGAATTTGGTTTTTGGCCATTAGTATCTCTCGTTAAAAAAACACGTCTTTTTCAATCGCTTACAGCTTGTAGTTTCTAAGGAAATAAGTACTTTTGCAAATATTTTAAAATTCAGGGCCAACATCCCGAAAAAACAGCAAAATCAATTCATAATTATCAGCCATGAGCAACGAAAAAACCATTAAATCGGCATTAATTTCTGTATTCAGCAAAGACGGCCTAGAGCCCATCGTTAAAGAATTAGACAAACAAGGCGTTACCATTTATTCAACCGGCGGCACCGAAAAATTCATCAACGATTTAGGGGTTGGCGTTGTTCCAGTTGAAGACGTGACCTCCTACCCTTCCATTTTGGGCGGACGAGTAAAAACCTTACACCCAAAAGTGTTTGGTGGCATTTTAAACCGCCAGGATCACGAAGGCGATGTTTCTGAACTGGCCGAATACGAGATTCCGCAAATTGATGTGGTTATCGTGGATTTATATCCGTTTGAAAAGACTGTTGCCTCTGGCGCCAGCAACCAAGATATTATTGAAAAAATCGATATCGGGGGTATTTCACTAATCCGTGCCGCGGCCAAAAACTATGCCGATGTAATTTGTGTGTCTTCCGTTGATGATTATGCCGAATTTTTAGAATTGATTTCTGCCAACAACGGTTCCATTTCCGAAGAAGACAGAAAGCGTTTTGCAACAAAAGCATTTAACGTGTCGTCGCATTACGATGCTGCTATTTTCAATTACTTCAACCAAAACAACGAAGAAACTGTTTTGAAAATCAGCGAAAATAAAGGCAAAGTATTGCGTTACGGAGAAAACCCACACCAAAAAGGCTTCTTCTTTGGTGATTTTGATGAATTGTTCACCAAATTACACGGCAAGGAATTGAGCTACAACAACCTTTTGGATGTTGACGCAGCCGTAAATTTAATGTTGGAATTTAAAAACGACGCACCAACTTTTGCTATTTTAAAACACAACAACGCTTGTGGTTTGGCACAGCGCGACAACCTAAAACAAGCCTATTTAGATGCTTTGGCTGGCGACCCCGTTTCAGCTTTTGGTGGTGTTTTAATCAGTAACACCGCGATTGATTTGGCTACTGCCGAAGAAATCCACAAACTATTCTGCGAGGTGGTTATCGCTCCAGATTTTGCCCCTGAAGCTTTGGAATTATTACAAGGTAAAAAGAATAGAATTTTATTGAAAATCCACGATATTGAAATGCCACAAACCAACGTTAGAAGTTGTTTGAACGGTGTTTTGGTACAGGACAGAAACAACATTACCGATAAAGCGGAAGATTTAAAAAACGTTACCAACCTTAAGCCCACACAAACGCAGATTGACGATTTGTTGTTCGCTTCAAAAATATGCAAGCACACCAAATCGAACACCATTGTTTTGGCCAAAAACAAGCAATTGTGTGCCAGTGGAACCGGGCAAACCAGTCGTGTTGATGCACTTCAGCAAGCCATCCACAAAGCCAATTCGTTCAATTTTGAATTGAACGGTGCTGTTATGGCCAGCGATGCCTTTTTCCCATTCCCAGACTGTGTTGAAATTGCCAATAAAGCAGGTATTTCGGCTGTAATCCAACCCGGCGGCTCCATAAAAGACCAATTGAGCATCGATTACTGCAACGAAAACAACGTGGCCATGGTGATGACCGGAACGCGTCATTTCAAACACTAAAAAACAGATTGAAAAGGTTCAAAACGAAAATCAAATCATCCAAAAACGGATGAACAGCGTATAAGTACCATATGCTTATTTTAAAAATCATTTTGAACCTTTTTAAAGCTCATATATTTATTTACTTTTATTACTTTTACGAGATTCGTTTTTTAACCGTAAACAACTTTAAATAGCACATGGGATTTTTTGATTTCTTAACAGAAGAAATTGCAATAGATTTAGGTACTGCAAACACACTAATTATTCACAACGACAAGGTTGTAGTTGACGCCCCTTCGATAGTAGCTCGCGATAGAATTTCAGGAAAAATTATTGCCGTTGGGCAACAAGCAAGCTTAATGCAGGGAAAAACCCATGAAAACATTAAAACCATCCGTCCGTTAAAAGATGGTGTAATTGCCGATTTTGACGCTTCTGAGCAAATGATCAGTATGTTCATCAAAAACATTCCGGCTTTAAAAAAGAAGTTTTTTACCCCGGCATTGCGCATGGTAATCTGTATTCCCTCGGGCATTACCGAGGTGGAAATGCGTGCCGTAAAGGAAAGTGCCGAACGTGTTAACGGAAAGGAAGTGTACCTAATCCACGAACCTATGGCCGCCGCTATTGGTATTGGTGTTGATATTATGCAGCCCAAAGGAAATATGGTGGTTGATATAGGTGGTGGTACTACCGAAATTGCGGTGATTGCCCTTGGCGGTATTGTTTGCGATAAATCGGTTAAAATTGCTGGCGATGTGTTTACCAACGATATTGTGTATTACATGCGCACCCAGCACAATCTTTATGTGGGCGAGCGTACTGCGGAAAAAATAAAAATACAAATTGGTGCAGCCACTGAAGATTTGGAATTGCCTCCGGAAGATATGAGCGTTCAAGGACGTGATTTATTAACCGGAAAACCAAAGCAAGTCTCCATTTCGTACCGTGAAATTGCCAAGGCTTTGGATAAATCCATCCTTCGTATTGAAGACGCCGTTATGGAAACCCTTTCGCAAACCCCACCAGAATTGGCTGCCGATATTTACAATACGGGCATCTATTTGGCCGGTGGTGGCTCGATGTTGCGCGGACTGGACAAACGTTTATCTCAAAAAACCGATTTGCCCGTTTACATTGCCGAAGACCCATTGCGTGCCGTGGTAAGAGGCACCGGAATTACCCTGAAAAATTTACCTAAATACAAAAGCATATTGATAAAGTAAGCGTAAAATAGGCGAATACCCATGCAGCAAATTATTAACTTTATAATAAGGAACAAAAACTTTTTGTTGTTTCTGTTGCTCTTTTGTATTTCACTATTGTTTACTATTCAGTCGCATTCGTACCACAAAAGCAAGTTCATCAATTCGGCAAATTTCCTAACCGGCGGTGTTTATAATTCCATAAACGACATCAGCAGTTATTTCAATTTAAAATCGCAAAACGACATTCTTTCCGAAGAAAACCGAAAACTGCGCACCTTGCTTCTAAATTCGGGCATAAAAACCGATTCTGTATTTATAGACAGCATCAAATTCAACAAAGCCTATAAATTTTATTCGGCCAACATTATAAAAAACAGTTATTCGCTTACCGATAACTATCTGACCATCAACAAAGGAAAAAAAGACAGCATTAAGCCCGATTTTGGCGTTATTTCTTCCAAAGGGATAGTAGGCATTGTTGACCGAACCAGCCGCGGCTACGGTACGGTCATCTCTATTTTGAATACCACCAGCCGCATCAGTGCACAGCTAAAAAAGACCAATCATTTCGGAACCCTAAAATGGAATGGCAAAAATCCGGCTTTGGTTCAACTTATTGATATTCCAAAGATTGCCCCGGTACAAAAAGGCGACACCATTATTACATCTGGGCGCTCGTCCATTTTCCCAAAAGGCGTGCCCGTTGGTACCGTCGAGGAATTCAATTTAGATGCCGCCGAGAACTTTTACGAGATAAACATCAGCCTGTTTAACGACATGACCAACTTGGAACATGTGTACATTATAGAAAATGTTAACCGGGCAGAAATTCATGAACTATTGAACAACGACGAATAGATGAACAACGTATTCTCCATCCATACCGTACGTTTTATAACCTTGGTTATTGTTCAGGTTTTAATTTTAAACCACATCAACTTTATGGGTTACATTAACCCGTACATTTATATATTATTTATAGCCCTATTCCCAATCAAACACAACCGTATTATTGTAATGCTGTTAAGCTTTCTATTGGGGCTGATTGTCGATTTATTTATGGATACGGGCGGTATTCATGCTGGCGCTTCCGTTTTTATTGCTTACTTGCGCCCCATGATTTTAAAATCATCTTTCGGAACGGCTTACGAGCATCAAAACGTTAGGCTCAGCGCCATCGATTTTGGCTCAAAGCTAACCTACTTTACGTTTCTTACGGTATTGCACCATTTGGTTCTGTTTTCATTCGAAATATTTAGCGTTTCAAAAATACTTTTAATCCTTCAAAAAACGTTATTCTCAAGTATATTTACTATCTTATTAAGTATGATAGTAACCATTATTTTCAGCAGAAAAACGAAATGAGACAATTTTTACTTTTTATTTCGGTAATCGTTGCCGGCCTCATGTTTATCTCAAGGCTTTTCTACTTGCAGATTTACGATACCAACATACAAAGTTTGTACGACGACAATGCCATTAGAAAGGTGTTCGACCTCCCCAAGCGCGGTTTTGTTTACGACCGTAACGGCAAACTTTTGGTTTCCAACCAGCCCTCGTACGATGTGATGGTGATTCCGAGGGAGGTAGAACCGTTGGATACTTTGGAGTTTTGCAGGCTTCTGAAAATCACTAAAGAAGATTTCAAAAAAAAGTACAACAAAGCCTACCACTATTCCCCGAGGTTGGAATCGGTTTTCGTTTCCCATTTATCGAAGGAAGACTACGCCGTACTCCAAGAAAAAATGCGGAAATTTAAAGGTTTTTACATCCAGAAGCGTTCGCTGCGGCATTACGAAACCACCATTGGCGCCAACGTTTTGGGCGATATTGGCGAAGTGAACAACCGCACCATTCAAAACGACCCGTATTACCGTATGGGTGATTTGATAGGAAAACAAGGCGTTGAAGCTTCATATGAAAGAACCCTACGCGGTGTAAAAGGCATCAAGTTTATCCAAAAAGACCGATTCAACAGAAACATTGGCCCTTATAAAGATGGAAAATTCGATACTATTCCCCAACAGGGCAAAGACATCACCATAACCATCGATGCCAAGTTGCAAGCCTATGGCGAACTATTGATGAAAAACAAACGTGGTGGGGTAATTGCCATTGAGCCGGCTTCGGGCGAAATTTTGGCCATGGTGGCCGCCCCCACTTACGACCCCAACATCTTGGTAGGCCGCAACCGTTCAAAAAACTTTACCAAGCTCTACAACGATTCCATTGCCAAACCACTTTTTAACCGAAGTCTGCAAGGGGTTTACGAGCCTGGTTCGCCATTTAAACTCATGAATGCCTTAATCGGCTTACAGGAAAACGTGATTACCCCGAGCGAAACGGTTACCTGCTCTGGAGGATACCGTTACGGAAACCGAATAATGAAATGCCACTGTAGATACGGTACCAGAAACGATTTGATTGGCGGCATACAAAGATCGTGCAATGCCTACTTCGCCTCAACTTACCGAAAAATTTTAGATAAAAACGGCAATGCTTCCGAAGGCATCAATGTTTGGAGCAAGCACGCCAAAAGCTTTGGATTGGGCGAATTTTTAAACAACGATCTGTACGTGGGGCAAAAAGGCCGAATCCCAGATCGCGACTACTATAAACACGTTTACCCAAAAACCTTTTATTCAACCTATACCATTTCCAACTCTATTGGACAGGGTGAGGTGGCCACAACTCCCATTCAGTTGGCCAACATGACGGCCGCTATCGCCAATAGAGGCCACTACTTCACACCGCACATTATTAAAAAAATAGAAAACGATACGCTGCCCGACCAATTTACCAAACCAAAATACACCACCATCGACAAGGAAAATTTCGAGCCCGTTATTGAAGGCATGTTTCAGGTTTATGAAAAAGGAACAGCGGCCTCGTTACAGGTGAAAGATATCGATATTTGTGGAAAAACAGGAACGGTTGAAAATTTTGCCATTATCGATAGTGTGAAAACCCAGCTTACCGACCATTCTATATTTGTGGCCTTTGCCCCAAAAGATAACCCGAAAATAGCCATTGCTGTTTTTGTTGAAAACGGCTATTGGGGAAGCCGATTTGCCGGAAAAGTAGCCAGTTTAATGATTGAAAAACACTTAAAAGAAACCATTACCCGTACCGATTTGGAAGAATGGCTATTACGCCACAGTTTGGAGAATGAATACGCCAAACCCTATTCGGGCAAGCCATTTAAAATTAACGGCCACACCACATTGCAGCTTGTGGAAGAAAAAGAGTACCAACGCTTAAAAGAGAAATTAAGCCAAATCAACAAAACGGACAATTAATGGTTAGAGATACTAACAGGCATTTTAAATTCGATTGGATTACCATTATTCTTTTTTTGCTTTTGGTGGGCTTTGGTTGGCTAAATATTCTTTCGGCATCCCATACCGGAACCACGGTTGATTATTTCGATTTTTCGCAACCCTTCGGAAAACAGCTCATGTTCATTTTTTTAAACTTTGTGCTCATCATTTTGCTTTTAGCGATTGATGCCAAGTTTTACGAACGCTTTTCCAGTATAATTTACCTCATTTCGATGCTATCGTTGGTGGGGCTTTTTATCTTCGGGAAAAACGTAAACGGCGCTACTTCGTGGTACGCCATT
>CAZZDI010000032.1:0-19966 GCA_964653155.1 uncultured Flavobacteriaceae bacterium
CAAAAAAAAGCAGTTTTCTACGTAGAAAACTGCTTTTGTAAATTCTAATTATTTTGGTTTTATTGCTTGGCAAGCTTTAAAGTTTTAGAAGCCGTGCCTCTTTCAACTTTTAGTAGGTATATGCCTTTTGAATAATTTGATAAATTTACAGGGATATGGCTGTTTTGACCAGCAATAACTGTTTTTGAAAAAAGCTTTTGCCCAGTAATATTGTAAAGCGAAATGGATGTTTTCTCGCTGGCCCCAGCAATTTTTACGTTGGTAATATTATTAGTAGGGTTAGGGCTTACTGTAATACTGTTCAGTAAAACCGTGTTTTTGTCCATGCTCAATGTACTGGCATCTACTGCGTTCGATTTTTCGCTTAAACCACCCATGCCATTTGCGGCTCTTATTGAATACATGCCAGAGTTGTTTCCGCTAATATCAAAGCTGTTTGTTGTTACAAAATCAACAAAAACATCATCTTTAAAAATGGCCCAACCCAACACATAATCATTATCGTCCCAAGTCAACAATGTACCGTTATTTGATAAAACAGGAACGGTAGCTTGTTCGGTCGATAAGGTAGGTTGCCAAGTATCGCCACCACTTAAAACGTTAGAGATAGTATAATTGTTAGCTTCAGCTTCGGTAAGTACCGGATCCAAAACTACCGTTCCGCCACCTTCGTAGCTGTATGTTGTTTTTCTACCCGATAAATCGATAGGCACACCGGTAGAAGTTAAGCTGTTGTATTCGGCATAAACCGAAGGTGCCGCACCCCATTCAGACCACCCTTCGTTGGCTGGAAGAACATTCATCACCGTATTTATGAACACTACTTTCGGGCTACCTTGCCATGGGCGACCTAATTTGTAAGTGCCGTTGGTTGATGCAAAGCCGTCAATTGTACAATCTCTAAATACATAGCCCCAATTTGAAGTTGTAGCTGCAGCCGTTACGTGGTTACCGGTACGGTCTTCCAAAAAGATGTTGCAAGCGTTAAAGAAAACATCGCCGCCTCCAAAAATAAAGTCAACGGTACCGTGTATTTCACTGTTTTCTAAATAAATTCTGTTGCTTCCAGTAAAAAAAGTGTCTTGGTTGCTCAGTAATTTTACGTTTTTATAAATATTTCGGTCGCCTTGGTCTCTAAGTGCCACAGCTCTGCCTAAAAATGTCCCAATGCGGTAATCCATTTTGTTTAAAAGTGTGATATCCTGCATGTAGATATTAGTGGCGTTATTTTGAAAGTTTATGGTTGGCGTTGTATTAATGCCTTCATGTTCTGATGATGGATTATTAAAAAGAATCACACCATCTGCACTTTGGCCAATAAATGAAATATTAGGCAAGTTGATGAAGGTTTGTTGGGTGGCGTCGCCAGTAGTGTTTCCTAAGTCATATTCGCCGTTAGGGAAGAAAATAAAGAAACGCTCACCACTGGAAGAAGCTGCTTGAGCCGCATCCAACGCATCTGCAAAATCGCCGTCAACACCTACTATAAAATCATATGCTCGTTTGGTTACAGTTGGTTTGTTCAAAGTGGTGAAAGCAATGGAAATGGCATCAGTTAGTACATTATCGGTTAAATCTGAAACTACATTACCTTCCAGATTAAAAGTATATACCGTATTGTAATCCAATCCTGAATAATTAAACGAAATGGACTTACCGAAAACTACAGGTGTCAACTCTTCACCATTAAGTGTAGCTGTTGTGTTTTCGGCAATTTTAACGCGTTCATCAAAATTAAGAACAATTTTTCCAGTCGCCGATGCGCCAGTGGCATTTTGGGCCGGTACAGAGCTTGCCAAAACAGGAGCAACGCCATCGTCAAACACACTTTCGGTTCCAAATACATAAATACCCGAAATCGTTGTTCCGTCGTTGCTTGCTTCGGCCCCAACAATTTCTGAAGTGTAATCTGGAATCCATCTAATATAAACCGTGTTTTGATTGTTCGCATCGGCCGGTAATGAAAATACACCGTCATAATACGTTTTGGCACTGATTAAATCTATGGCGCCAAGTTGAGTGAAATTGGTTCCATCAATGGAATATTCACATAATTGTCTGGAATGGGCATTGTAGTTGAATAACATGGATGCCTGAACGCTAATATCGGTATAGTCGGTAGCGTTAAAACTAATTTGATAGTAAAATTTGTCAACTAAAGGATTCCAGTTTACGGCAGCATTTCGGCCTTCGTATCCGCCTTTAGATTCCGATTTATCCAACCACGAACTTTGGTTTCCATCAGCTTGACGAAGAATTAAAGTTGAAGCTTCATTCACTACATCTGAAGCAAAATCGGCAGGACGCCCACTGTTACCTAAGTTGTAAAAATCCCATCCTACTATATAGCCTAAGGCGTTATATTCTGCAGAAATGGTTTTGTTGCCATCCATAGTAACGCTAAGTTCTGCATTGGTTTCGCCTGCTCCCCAATTAGAAAAATTAAGGATGGGGTTGTTGCTTGCTGTAAGTGTTACATTGGTGCCCTCAACATACATTCTGCTGCCGTTAACCATGGTGCCTTCAGGAAAAATATTAACCATATAATCTGTTGCGCCACCATTAACCGTAAGATCTAGAGAAAACGTATTAAGCGCGTTGAAATTCGCTTTTAGCGTAACATCGCTGTTCACGGTAACGGTATAAGGATTTTCAGATGAAATAACATTGTCCGACTCATCTGTCCAGTTTACAAATTCATATCCGAAATTTGGAATGGCTGTGGCTTCAACTTCGGTACCTTCATCAACCGTACTGGGTTTGTTTAACGAAACCGAACCACTTTCGGCAGGAAAAACTTCAGTAGTGATGGTGTATTGTGCAACATCTTCAATAGTACCGTTCAAAAGACCATCTATAGTAATGTTTGCTATTCCCACACTTTTACCGGGGTCGAAGGCATAAATATAAATTTCTAAAGCAGATTCGCCATCTGAAACAGGAACAGACATGCTGCTAACATCTAAATCTACAACGTAGGTAGCTTCTGGATAAGAATCATCACCTCTTCGGTCTGGTTTAATTCCAGTTGCTAGGGTAGTGGAAGTGCCATCGGAAGATTTCCAGATCACATCAATAAGTCCGCCGCCTGTTCCGAATCGCTCACAATTAAAAAAGATATTTGTGGGTTCAAAAGTTAGGCCGGCCAAAGGAGCCATTCTAAAACTGATTAAATCGTTTTCTGTGGGCGAATTGTTTTTAACTCCTGGAGTAAATCTGGTGAATGTGATGCTGTTTTCCTGTCCGGTTTCGGTACCGTTATAACTTAGGTTACTGCCCTCAGTTAAATAATCGGGTTTCCATAGGGTTTCATCAGAATATGTAGCTATTTGCCCTGTTGTGCCTTGGTCAAAAGGCCAAGTAATGGTTGCCGCAGTATTAGCTGGCAATGTGGTTGAAGTTCCCGAAATAGAAAACTCACTAAGATTGAAATTGTTGTTGTTTCCTGTATTAGCGGTAACACAAATTAACCTAACCAAAACATTGGATTTGTTGGTTGCTGAAATTTCTGCCGTACCGGGAACCGCCGTGCCCCAACTAGAAGCAGAGTTTGTATTGCCGGCATTGGCCCAAGAAGATCCTTGGTCGGTTGAATAAACAACAGCAACATAATCATCGGTGTTAGACTGCCCTCCGTAGAAGGTGTAATCCAACTGAATATTAGAGTAGCCAGAGGTTGGGAATGAAAATTCAAAATAATTATTGTGGTTTGCTGGGTTTGTGAAATCCGTTATGGAGAATGCCCCGTCATAATATAAACGCACCACATCTGTAATGCCTGCATGGCTTTCGTGCCTTCCGGTCGCTGCCGCAACACTCATGCCATAATCTGAAATAGTGCCCACATTACTGTTAGGGTGAATAACGTGGTTTGCCCCCGTTAAAGTACCCATATAATTGCCAATAGGGGTGGCTGTGGGTTGGTAAACTATCGGGTCGCTTCCTGTTGCACTGTATTCGGTAAGAAAGTTCCACTCAGCAATCGATACTTGTGCAATCGATTGCAGTGTAGCAGACAAAAAAAGCACTAAAGCTAAGTTTGTCCATCGTTTTGTAATGAATTTAGTCATAAATAATTAGTTGATGTGTTAAAAATTAGAAATTAGTTTAATGATTGTTTCAAATTAATGAAAATAATCCCCATAAAACAAATTATTCACGATAAAATGTAATCGATTGCCTTTGAAAGGCACAAGAGGTTTGGTGTTTTTGCTTTTTTAACTTTATTACAGGGCAACGTTCAAGATATTTGGAAGTTATGCCATGGATAGTTTTGGTGCCAAATATTTGCCTATTTCTGAAGTTTTACTTTTGCTTATGTTTTCTGGGGTTCCGGAAGCTATTAGGTCACCTCCGTTTTCTCCACCCATAGGGCCTAAATCAATAATATGGTCGGCACATTTAATTAAATCGATGTTATGCTCAACAACAATTATGGAGTGTCCTTTTTCTATTAAGGCATTAAAGGATTTTAAAAGCTTCTGGATGTCGTGAAAATGAAGTCCGGTTGTGGGTTCGTCAAAAATGAACAGAGCTTTTTCTTTGTTGCTGCCTTTTCCTAAAAAAGTAGCTAACTTAATACGTTGGGCCTCGCCACCAGAAAGGGTGGAGGAGCTTTGCCCTAAAGTGACATAACCCAGCCCAACATCCTGTAGTGGCTGAAGTTTGTTTTTTATTTTAGTTTGTTCGGTTTTTTCAAAAAACGAAATGGCATCGTCAATGGTGAGATTTAAAATATCATCGATATTTTTATTGGCAAATGTTACCTCCAGCACTTCTTTTTTAAAACGCTTGCCTTTACAAGTTTCGCATTCTAAGTGCACATCGGCCATAAATTGCATTTCAATGGTTACTTCACCTTCGCCTTTACAAGTTTCGCAGCGCCCGCCATCTACGTTGAACGAAAAATGCTTGGCTTGGTAATTTCGAATTTTGCTTAATTTTTGTTTTGAGAAAAGCGCACGAATATCATCATAAGCCTTGATGTACGTTACAGGATTAGATCGCGACGATCGCCCAATGGGATTTTGGTCAACAAACTCGATGTGTTGGATGTTTTTAAAGTTGCCATCCAATTTTGAAAATTGTCCGGGTTTGTCACCAAAATCGGTAAGTTCTTTTTGTAATGCCGGAAACAGTATTTTTTTTACCAGAGTACTTTTTCCGCTACCGGAAACGCCGGTAACTACCGTAAGCATACCTAAAGGAAAACGCACATCGATGTTCTTTAAATTGTTTTCGCGAGCACCGATAATGTCCACGTAGTACTTTGAAGTTCTTCGGTTTTTGGGTACTTCAATGTTTAAATCTTCATTGAGGTATCGGGCGGTTAGGGAGTTGGAAGCCAAAATATCGGTAAAACTGCCTTCGGCCACCACGTTCCCGCCAAAAGTTCCGGCTTCGGGACCAATGTCTATAATGGTGTCGGCGGCTTTCATGATATCTTCATCGTGTTCTACTACAATAACGGTATTGCCCAAATCGCGGAGGGATTTTAATACCGAAATCAATCGCTCTGTGTCTTTGGGATGCAACCCAATGCTCGGTTCGTCTAAAATATACATCGAGCCCACCAAGCTGCTGCCCAATGATGTGGCCAAATTGATACGCTGACTTTCGCCTCCCGAAAGGGTGTTTGATTTTCGATTCAACGTTAAATAATCCAAACCTACATTAGCTAAAAATGACAGTCGGTTGTTGATTTCCTTCAATAATCGGTCGGCAATTTTGGTGTCGTAATCGTTCAGTTCCAATTGTTTGAAGAAACTGGCCAGTTTGCTCAGCGGCATTTCCACCAAATCGGTAATGGTAGCGTCAGCAATTTTAACATAATTGGCTTCTGGGCGCAAGCGTTTTCCGTTACATGCTTTGCATTTGGTTTTTCCGCGGTAGCGCGACAACATTACCCGGTTTTGTATTTTGTAGGCTTTGGCTTCCAATTCTTCAAAAAAGGAATTCAGGCCTTCAAAATATGCATTGCCATTCCAAATCAATTGTTTTTGCTCGTCGCTCAATTGAAAATAGGGTTTGTGGATGGGGAAGTCAAATTTGTGTGAATGGTTCACCAATTGTTCTTTATACCAGCTCATGCTTTCGCCACGCCACGGGAATATGGCATTTTCGTAAACCGAAAGCCCTGTGTTGGGGATCACTAAATCTTCATCAATGCCAATAATATCGCCGTAACCTTCGCATTTTGGGCACGCGCCATACGGGTTGTTGAAACTGAACAGATGCACGTTGGGCTCTAAAAAATCGATGCCGTCCAGTTCAAATTTATTGCTGAATTGTCGCTGCTTTCCATCGGATAAGGTTTCAATAAAACATTCGCCTTTGCCTTCAAAAAAAGCGGTTTGGATGGAATCGGCCAATCGGTTGAAGAAATCTTCATCGTTTTTGGTGATGATTCTATCTACCACCAACAGTACGTTGTCCTTTTCAGAAATTGAATCTATTTCGTCAATCCTTAAAACATCGCCGTTTACTTTCAGTCGGGCATAACCTTGCTGTGCCAAGGTTTTAATTTTATTTTCCATACTGCGCCCTTCTTCCAAATGGATAGGAGAGAGCAGAAGCAATTTTTCCCTTTCGGGGAATGTTTTTAGATGGTTTAAAACATCGGTAACCGTGTCTTTTTTAACTTCATCACCAGAAACGGGCGAGTAGGTTTTTCCTATTCTGGCGAACAGCAGTTTTAAATAATCATAAATCTCGGTTGTTGTGCCCACCGTTGAACGCGGGTTGGTAGAGTTTACTTTTTGCTCGATGGCAATGGCCGGCGCTATGCCTTTTATATAATCTACTTTTGGTTTGTTCAGCCGTCCTAAAAATTGCCTGGCGTAGCTCGATAAACTTTCAACGTAACGGCGTTGACCTTCCGCGTAAAGCGTATCGAACGCTAAACTGGATTTTCCCGAGCCCGAAAGCCCCGTAATTACTACTAATTTGTTTCGGGGTATAACAACGTCGATATTTTTAAGGTTGTGCAGTTTTGCACCTTTTATAATGATGTTTTCTTTGGGGTTTACTTCAGAAATGCTAGTGCTCATGGGTTTTATAGGCAATAATTGCGCAAAGATAGTATAAGCAATCGAGCCTAAAAAATGCAATATTGCTTAACGGAGTGTTAAAAATAATCATTAATTTTTGCTTTTTAGGAACGATTGTTGTTATCTTTGGGATTGTAAATCGCCATTAAATCAACTTTCGCCTATAGCATAATTTTACTTTTAAACATTTAACCCCAAGCAAAGAAGCCTTGTGTTTCTATGCGCAAAAAGTAAATATTATGCAATACGAACTTATTACCGATGCTGCTTTGGTAACTAATTATATTAAAGGCGACGAAGCTGCCCTTGAAACCTTGATTGTTAGGCATAAACAAAAAGTTTACAGTTTTATTTATTCAAAAGTTTACGATAAAGATGTTGCTGAAGATATTTTTCAGGACACTTTTATTAAAGTAATCCGCACACTTAAACGTGGGGCATACAATGAGGAAGGTAAGTTTTTGCCTTGGGTGATGCGTATTTCACACAATTTGGTGATTGATTATTTTAGAAAAAACAACAGAATGCCCAAGTTTGATAATGCCGGAGAGTTCAGTATTTTTTCGGTTTTGAGCGATTCTGCCTTGAATGCCGAAAAAACCATTATTAAGGAGCAGGTTGAAAACGATGTGAGGCGCTTGGTTGATGAGTTGCCCGACGACCAAAAGGAAGTGCTGTTGATGCGCATTTATAACGATATGAGTTTTAAGGAAATATCGGATAGGACAGGGGTGAGCATCAATACGGCTTTAGGGCGCATGCGCTATGCTTTGATCAATCTAAGAAAAATAATAGACAAACATAATATCGTTTTGACAAATTGAAATACAATAAAGTAATTTTTGTGGCGTTATTGATTTGAATTAACCTTTAAATCTAAATAATGGCAAAACTTTACTCCGAGAATTCTATTAACAGAAAAAAATTGCAGCCGAAAGAAGAAACGGTTAAATTTCTTCTCAATTATTCTAAGGCTTTAAGTGTTATAAGTTGTAATAATTTGAAGTTTGAAGCACTTCAAAACTGAGTTTTTTTAATAAGCCCTGATTTAAAAGTCAGGGCTTTTTCGTTTTATGATATTGGTTGATTACAGATTGCCGGCCTATGGTTTTGGTGATAATATCTTTCTCTAGATTCCAGCCCCTTGCTGGCGAATATTCCCTGCCGTACCAAATAATTTGAAGATGCAAATCGTTCCAGAGCTCTTTGGGGAACAGGCGTTTGGCGTCTTTTTCGGTTTGGGTAACATTTTTTCCATTGCTCAAATTCCAACGGTACATCAGCCTGTGGATGTGCGTATCGACAGGGAAAGCAGGGATGCCAAAGGCTTGCGACATTACCACGCTGGCCGTTTTGTGTCCTACGGCAGGAAGTTCCTCCAAAGCTTCAAAACTTTGTGGTACCTCTCCGTTGTGCTTTTCAATAAGAATTTTTGATAATCCGTGGATGCCTTTGCTTTTCATGGGCGACAAGCCAACGGGTTTGATAATATTTCTAATTTCCTCAACGGTAAGTTTTACCATATCGAAAGGATTGTCGGCCCTTTCAAACAACAATGGCGTAATTTGATTCACGCGAACGTCGGTGCTTTGTGCAGACATCAATACGGCTATAAGCAGTGTGTAAGGGTCTTTGTGGTCTAACGGAATGGGAATTTCGGGGTAGAGCTCGTTTAAGGTTTTTATAACAAATTCAACCTTCTCTGTCTTGGTCATAAATTGTACATTTGTAAAAACCAAAGTTAATATTATGAATACATTAAAGCAAGGCGATGCCGTTCCAAATTTTTCCGTAAAAGATGAACAAGGAAATACGGTTACGCTAAGTGATTATAAAGGAAAAAAGTTAATTGTATTTTTTTATCCCAAGGCCAGCACCCCTGGTTGCACCAACGAAGCCTGTAATTTAAGGGATCATTACAAAACCTTGCAAGATGAAGGGTATGAGCTTTTAGGCGTGAGTGCCGATAGCCAGAAACGACAGTCGAATTTTAAGAAGAAATATGATTTTCCGTTTCCGTTATTGGCTGATGAGGATAAAGAAGTGATAAATGCATTTGGTGTTTGGGGGCCTAAAAAATTTATGGGCCGTGAGTTTGACGGTATCCACAGAAAAACATTTCTCATAGATGAAAACGGTGTGGTGGAGCGTGTTATCGATAAGGTGAAAACCAAAGACCACGCAGCACAAATTCTGGAAAGCTAATCTGTAGATGGTGGTGAAAAAAAAAGCTGGTTTTCAGAAAAACCAGCTTTTTTTTATGTTTTATTTTCTTCTTCTACTTAAAGTTAGCGGCTTTCGGGTATAACCAAATAAGCGGTAGTCTTTTATGAGTTCGGCAGTGCCTTCGGGCACCATATCTTCCCATCCGGTTTCTCCTTGCGAAATCATCCGTAGAATTTCGCGCGAGAAAATATTCATAATGTCTGGGTCGTAATCTTTTATGTCGAGTACTTTTCCGTTGTACTTAAAGAACTTGTACAGTTCTTTCATTCGTGGATATACTTTTAGGTTTTCACTATTGATAAGTTCGCCGGTTTCAGGGTCGAGCATCGGGTATAGGTACACTTTTAAGTCTTTAAAGAATAGTTTTCCAAAGGCTTCCAAAATACCACCGCTAATGTGTCGATAATATTTTTCGTCAAAAATCTCAATTAAATTGCTAACGCCCATGGCTAGGCCCATTCTGGATTTTGTGTAATTTGAAAAGTACTCCACAACCTTAAAGTATTCCTGAAAGTTAGATATCATAACCGAGTGACCAAGAGAGCATAGCAAATCTGCTCTATCTATAAAGTCTTGCTCGTCTATTTCTCCTTCTGCCCTTAAATTGGAAAGTGTTATTTCAAAAACCACAACCGTTTTGTCTTTATCTACCTTGTTCTCTTTGATAAACATATTATATGATTTCTCATACATTTCCATGTTCACTTTAGTTACTGGCCTAAAACTTCCGCGAAGGGCTAAAATATTCTTTTTGTAAAACACTTTGGCGGGAAGTACATTGGTGCCATCCGGCCCAAACATAACCGCGTCGGTCATGCCGTTTTTTACCAATTGCAAGCTCATCAATCGGTTGTCCACATTTTTAAAAACAGGCCCAGAAAAGTTTATGGTGTCTATTTCCAATTGGTCTTTATCTAAGTGGTCATACAAATAACGGAGTAGTTTTTTGGGTTCGTTGTATTTGTAAAATGCCCCATAAATGAGGTTGGTGCCTAAAATCCCGAGGGTTTCTTGTTGTAATCTGGCATCGGTCTCCTTAAAGCGCAGGTGCAGAATGATTTCGTTATAACCACCGCCCGCTTCAACCTGATAGCGAATGCCTACCCAGCCATGTCCTTTAAATTGTTTGGCAAAATCGATGGTGGCCACTGTATTGGCGTAGGTAAAAAAGATTTTATTAGGGTTTTTTTCACGAGTCAACCGGGTTTCAATCAGGTTCATTTCGTGGGCGAGCATTTTTTTTAGCCGGGGCTGCGTTACGTACCGCCCGTCGTCTTCGGCACCGTAAATAGCATCACTAAAATCCTTATCGTAGGCCGACATGGCTTTGGCAATGGTTCCTGAAGCGCCTCCCGCCCTAAAAAAATGCCGGCAAGTTTCTTGTCCGGCTCCAATTTCGGCAAACGTGCCGTAAATATTTTCGTTTAGGTTAATGCGTAGTGCTTTAGATTTTAACGACGGAATATCATCAAACTCTTTGTCGCCCTTTATAGTAATCTCCATGCTTTTCGGGTTAAATTCAATAAAAAGTAAAGATATTAAATTACTATATGAAACGAAAAAATAACCTTATTTTTGACTAAAAATTACGATATTTTGAAAATTACCTTTCTCGGCACGGGAACTTCGCAAGGGATTCCCATTATTGGGAGCAACCATCCTGTTTGCCTGAGTAGCGACCCGCGCGATAAGCGCCTTCGGGTTTCCGTTTTGGTAGAGTGGGATGATTATGCTTATGTAGTAGATTGTGGGCCGGATTTTAGATGCCAAATGCTAAGAGCCCAATGTAATAAAATTGATGGCATTTTGTTTACGCACGAGCATTCAGACCATGTTTTGGGGCTTGACGATATCCGGCCGTTTTACTTCAGGCAGGGCGATATTCCTATTTATGCGCACAAAAGAGTGCTGAAGGAAATAAAGAAGCGATTTGATTATTTTTTTGTGACCGAAAACAAGTATCCCGGTGCGCCCAGTGTGGAAGAAAACCAAATAAAAAACAAACCTTTTAATTTGAACGGTTTGGTGGTTGTGCCCATTGAAGGGAAGCATGCCGATTTGCAGGTGTTCGGGTTTCGGTTTAAGGACTTTGCCTATTTAACCGACATGAAAACAGTAGAGGATAAGGAGGTTGAAAAATTAAAAGGCGTGAAGGTTTTGGTGGTTAATGCATTGCGAACCACGCCACACCGGTCGCATTTTAACTTAGAGGAGGCATTGCAGTTTATAGAGCGCGTAAAACCCCAAAAAGCCTATTTAACCCATATTAGCCATTTGTTGGGGTTTCATGACGAAGTGGAAAAAAACTTGCCCAAAAATGTATTTTTGGCTTATGATGAATTACAAATTGAAATATAAAATTATAAGATGAAACAAAAAATATTCATGTACCTGTTTGTGTTTGCTTTGCTGTTGGTGCTTTTCCAATTCATGAATTCCAAACATGTTTTTGAGGATATGAACCAGAAAATCGGTACATACAAAGCGCTGTCTGAAAAATATAAAGATTCTGTTGCGGTGCTTCAAAAAGACATCATGGAGCTTTCGCACTTCAATTTGTATAGGAATGAAGACGCCATCAGTTATTTTGAAAACGACGGCTTTAATGTTGAGGAATTGATTCCTTTTATAAAAGATGAACTTTACAGGCTAAACGAAGTGAAAGGTCAGCACCCCATTGTGCCGTATGCAGCCAGCGAAGGTCGAAAAATGATGATTAACACCGTAAAAATGCTTAACCACAAATGGATTATTGCCGATTTTTCGGATGGCGAATATTGGGGCGAAATTTTCCTGACTTACGAGGTTACGCCCGAAAGGGAATTAAAATTCAATCTCGTGGAGTATTTTCTTTATCCGTTTGACTAAACCTTATTCGGCCCGATAAGCAACACCTTTTTGTTTTTTCGACTCGCCAACGTACGAGTATTCGTAGGTGTAAGACGAGTCTGTTGTGGTCAGTATTTTTAAGTGCACATCTTTTCGTTCGGCCATGTTTTTTGGGTTTATGGTTTTAAAAACCACCTCGCAATCGTTTATCCAGCGCAATTGGGCAGAATCGATTTTGTTATCATAAACTTCAACCTGAAGATTTTCGCTGCGTTCAAAAACCGATTTGTAAACCGTGCCTTCAATCTCTACTTCGCTGTAAAAATTTCCGGTTTTAAAATCTTTGCAATGTCTCTGGGATTCGTAGCAATTAAAGAGCAGCAAACAGGTAAAAAAGATTAATAAGCGCATAACATTAAATTTTAGGCAAATGTAGTGAACACTTGCTTAATTCTTGAAACTTTTGAAGGTTCCGTCCGAATAAAAAATAACAATACGTTCGATGGCTTTGTTTTCGGTGTTTTCAGTTTTTAAATCCAGAGCAATGTTTGTGTTTTTTGATGCGTTGCTGGCTTCTGCATTGTGCTCGCTTTTGTGGGGGGCATTTTTCAATTCTAAAGGAAAATTTCCACGGCCATTAAACAACCAGTAAAGATCCACTTCCGGGAAGGTGTGGAGCACTTTCAGAATAAAATCTAAACTGGGTTTATTTCTGCCCGATAGAATGTGCGAAATACTGGAGCGCTGCACGCCTATTTTTTCGGCGAAAGAAGAGGCCGATTCGCCATAATAATCAATGACTTTTTGGAGTCTTTTAATGAAATCTTCATTGTTTATCATTGTAAACTTCTGTTTGAGGCTTTTGGTGTTACAAATGTAACAATATAACTCTTAATAGGAGAATTTATTGCTAAAAAACAATAATATTATTAAAGAAATAATTTAAATAATAACATGTAAACAACTGAAAACAAATCATAAACGCTTTGTTTTTATGGTTGATTGATTTTTGTGGTTGGTTTTGTGTGTTGTTGTAAAATATTTTGTTTAGCATCGTAAACAATTTAAGGAAAAACGTTGTTTACAAATGTAAAACGTTAATTGTTTACATTTGTGACAAATAAAAAACATGAATATAGAAGCTCTTAAAAACCTTTTTAAGAAACATAAGGAAGTGGCCTTATATCACCGCTACATAACCAATAAACATATTGAGCCTTTAATAACGAAGTTAGATGGTTTTATTCAAGCGGAAACCATTGGCGAATCGGTTTTGGGTAAACCCATTTACG
Organism: uncultured Flavobacteriaceae bacterium; assembly: GCA_964653155.1. Lineage (GTDB taxonomy): Bacteria > Bacteroidota > Bacteroidia > Flavobacteriales > Flavobacteriaceae > Flavisericum. The sequence continues at coordinate 13,397 of CAZZDI010000032.1, forward strand.
GTTTAAAAATTGGTGATGGAAAAAAACGATTGTTGATGTGGTCTCAAATGCACGGTAACGAATCGACTACCACCAAGGCGCTGTTCGATTTGTTGAATACCTTATCGAGAGGGGAACCTGAAGCAAAAGAGATTTTGGGGCACTGTACGCTGTATATTATTCCTATTTTGAATCCTGATGGAGCCGAAGCCTACACACGGGTTAATGCCAATAAAGTTGATTTGAATAGAGATGCACAAAACCTTTCCCAGCCCGAAAGTAAGGTGTTAAGAAATGTTTTTAAAAATTTCAAGCCTCATTTTTGCTATAATTTACACGGGCAGCGCACCATTTTTAGTGCGGGAAAGCACGATAAATCGGCCATAGTTTCTTTTTTGTCGCCAGCGCAAGACGAGGATTGTACGGTTACGGAAAGCCGAAAGGTTTCAATGGAAATTATTGCTGAAATGAACAGGGTTTTACAGGAAACAATACCCAGCCATGTGGGCGTGTACGATGATGCCTTTAATTTAAACTGTGTGGGCGATACGTTTCAATCTGAAAATGTGCCAACCATTCTCTTTGAAGCGGGACATTTTCCGGGCGATTACGGCAGGGAGCAAACCCGCGAGCTGATTTATATATCCTATTTGGCATCGTTGGAATATATTTCTAAAAATGATGTTACGGGGCAGTTTTATAGGGCTTATTTTGATATTCCGGAAAACGAAAAATGCTTTTTTGATGTTATCATCAGAAATGTACGATTCGGAACTGAAAAACAAGATGTAGCCATTCAGTTTCAAGAACGGTTGGCTGGCCATAAAATACAGTTTGTCCCCAAAGTGGTTGAAATTGGAAATTTATGTGGTTTTTGGGGGCACAAGGAGCTTGATGCTCAGGGCACTGAAGCCAGGGGAGCAGATGGAGAATTGCTTAAAATAGATAGCGAAAACGTTTTCGTAATGATAAAAAATGAAAAAACCTTATTAATATCGGAATAAAGCATATAGTTTGTGTGTTATTTTTAATAAAAATGTATTATTTTTGGTTTTTATTTAAGAAAAGTCAATTATGGGGAAAATTAAATTAGACGAAATCGATCATCAAATTCTTGACATGTTGATTGATAACACAAGAATACCGTTTACGGACATCGCAAAGAAATTATTAATATCTGCCGGTACCGTGCATGTTCGTGTAAAAAAGATGGAAGAATCCGGAATCATCAAAGGATCTTCTTTAATGCTGGATTACAAAAAATTGGGGTATTCGTTTATAGCTTACGTTGGGGTGTACTTGAACAACACATCACAAACCAAGTTTGTTTTAGAGCGCATCAATGAAATTCCTTTCGTAACCGTAGCGCACATCACCACGGGCAAGTTCAATATATTCTGTAAAATACGCGCCAGGAGCACAGAGCATGCCAAAGAGGTTATTTTCCTTTTGGATGACATAGAAGGTGTTTACAGAACCGAAACCATGATTTCTTTGGAAGAAAGCATTAACGATAAAAAACGTTTGATGCACTCGATTTTTAACGATATGTAAAAAACAAGTATTTTTTAATTTTTGTTAAGAGGCTGTCTGAAAAGTTAAATTCTATGTCATATTGAGCCTGTCGAAATATCTCAATGTATTGATAATCAATATTTGGTTTCGACAATCCCAACCTGACAAACGGAAATTAAATGACTTTTTAGACAGCCTCTTTTTTATGGAATACAATTAGGTGGGTTAAAATGCATTTCAAAGATTTTTTTTGAAAAAAAAATAATAATACAGGATGTTTGTATGCACAAGTATAAACCTGTTTAACCTGTTCTCTCAATGGTTTTTAATTCACTAGAGTTTTTTGTCTTTTTACTACTTGTTTTCTTTTTGTATTGGTTTTTGCTAAAAAAGACTTTAAAGGGACAGAATATTTTATTGCTCGTTTCCAGTTATGTGTTTTATGGATGGTGGGACTGGCGTTTTCTTTCACTAATTTTATTAAGTACCGTAGTCGATTTTTTTGTAGGGTTGGCCATAGAGCGCCATTCTGAAAAGAAAAACAGAAGAAGGTGGTTGTGGGTTAGTGTGGTGTTTAACGTGGGGCTTTTAGGGTTTTTTAAGTACTTTAATTTTTTTGTGGATTCTTGGATTGAAATGGTTTCTTTCTTGGGTTACGAGATAAAAAGCACATGGACCTTACGGATTATTTTGCCCGTTGGAATTTCGTTTTACACGTTCCAGACCATGTCTTACTCCTTCGATATTTATTACAAAAGATTAAAACCCACAACAGATTTTTTGTCGTTTGCAGCATTTGTTAGTTTCTTTCCGCAATTGGTGGCAGGGCCTATTGAAAGAGCATCAAATTTATTGTCGCAAATACTCAATAAACGAACATTTGATTATAACCAAATAGTTTCAGGTTTAAAACTAATCTTGTGGGGCTTGTTCAAAAAAGTGGTTATTGCAGATTCTTTAGCGCCCATGGTTGATGATATTTTTGCCAATTATTCAACCTATCCGGCCTCTACGTTGATAATGGGGGTAACCATGTTCAGTTTTCAGGTGTATGGCGATTTTAGTGGTTATTCAGACATAGCCATTGGAACGGCAAAACTTTTTGGAGTAGAATTGATGTCAAACTTCAGGTTTCCTAACTTCTCCAGGAACGTGGCCGAGTATTGGCAAAGGTGGCATGTTTCGTTATCAACTTGGTTTCGGCATTATATTTACATACCCTTAGGAGGATCGAGGGTTAGCAAATTAAAATCGGTAAGGAATATTGTTATTATATTTTTGGTGAGTGGTTTTTGGCACGGAGCCAATTGGACTTTCATTTTTTGGGGGGCTTTCCATGCCTTGGCCTTTATTCCGGTGTTTTTAATGGGAAGAAATACCATTTACAAAAATAGTATTGTGGGCGAAAATTCAGTCTTCCCCTCAATTATTGAACTGGGGCAGCTTATTTTAACCTTTGGAATCGTCACTTTTTCCAGAATATTTTTCAGGTCAGCATCCATAACCGATGCATTTGGTTTTATAAATAGGATCATTACTGATTTCTCTTATGCCAATTACATGCACCCCAGAGGTTACCGAATGGTGGATTATTATTTATTGATAGCGGTGTTTGTTCTGTATGAATATATGATAAGAAGAGATGAACGGGCGCCTTTCAAATTTAAATCGAAGTACGTTAGGTTTGCTATCTATACGGTTGTAATACTATTGATGATGTTGTTTTATGACAGTGGGGTGGACCGATCGTTTATCTATTTTCAATTTTAAAAAATAGAAATGAAAAAGTTGTTTTTAAAAAGTGGCTTATATGTGGTTTTGGTGTTGTTGGCCTTAGAGCTTTTAGTGCGTGTTTTTCATTTAACCAAAGACTACCCATCTCGATATGTAGATGAATTTGGGGTGGAAAAATGGCGGCCCAACCAAGAAGGTTATTCGGTAACTGGTATTAGGCGACAAAATTTCTCTAAATACCATATCAACAACTCTGGATTTAACTCTTACCGAGAGTTTGTTCCCACGATGGATAAACGGGAATTGGCCTTGGTTGGCGATTCGTTTATCGAAGGGTTCCATCAACATTATTATAATTCAATAGGAAAAAAAATAGAAAATCAAGTTAGCGGCTTGGAGGTTTATGAATATGGGTATGCGGGCTATGATTTTGCAGACCAATTGCACTTAATTCATGCTTATAAAGACATTTTTAGCAATATAGACCATGTTGTGCTGGGGCTAAAATTTGAGAATGACTTAACCCGAAGCGAATACCAAGTTCTTCAGGAGCGTATGAATTTGGAATCGCCACTATATAAAAACCTGAGAAAAATAAAATTATTGGTTTATGCACAAAATAGCGGCGCTTTAACACCGGTAAAAAATATGGTCTCTAAACTGTTTTCTTTGGGTAAAAAACAGGGGCAAACAAATGCTCGGCCAGACAGAAACAGCAATAACCCTTCGGTTCGGGATAGTATTTACTTTAATAATTTTAAACAGTTGGTGGCCGCCTATGGTTACGATAAGCATCGTTTTATTTTGCTTTTGGATGGCAGCGTTACGCCGGCCTTTTTTTTAGATTATTTAAATAAAAACCATTTTGAGTATATAGATTTTCATAAAACACTGGCCAGTTCGAAAAAGCCTACCACATTAATTTATGATAAGCATTGGAATGATCATGGCAGGAATATTATAGCTAATCTTATCTCTAGCTATATAAAAACAAAACAAGGGTATTAACTTATTCTTTTGTCTTAGACCGATAAATAGGAAAAAAAGTCTGTCCGTGGTTAATTAAATTTGCCAATTCCTTTTTGTTAAACGGATAGGTCTTGGTCAGTTTTTTGTAAACCTTGTGATTGATTACTTTTCTTCCTGTGTAAAACACCGCATCGTCATCTTTGGGAAAAAAGGCCTTTTTATATTGAAATAAACCATCATTGTTTTGGCGTCCGCCGCCTAATACATAATGTGTTATATTGTTCTCTAGGGCCCACTTGATAACTTCTATTTTTAAAAAATCGTTCGGTCTAAAATTAAAATAATCGGCCAGCGTGCCTCCTAAATAAGAATACAGTTGGTTGTTGTCTATTATAATCAACTCGGTTGATATAGCTGCACCGTCTTTATATACGGTAGCAATAACGGTAGTTTCTGGATGGTCGATGATTAAGTTTTCAAAATAAGATTTTTCATAAAAATAGTTTTCGGCCGCATTATTGCGTTCCATAGTGCTAATATATATGCCGTAAAAATCGTCAATGACTTCCTTGGGTATATTCTGATGGTATATTTTTATTTGAAGGTCAGACTTTTCGGCCTTTCGGTAATTGTTCCTTACTTTTTGTTTGAAGTTTTCCCATAGGGAGTCAAAGTTGGTGAGAGCACCTTTAACGTTGTTTAAAGAAGGAATTAAATGTCCTGAGTATTGGCTGTGGTTGCCGTTAAGGCTAAAGCGAATAAACTCGGTAACCACATTGTTTTGTAAATACCATTGATCTATTTTTTTCCAAAAAAGAACTTTTTCAAAATGCTTGATGTTTTTTGAAAATAATGGGCCGCTGTAGCCATATGGGGATATCGCATCAAAATAGGCCGTATTTGGATTTAGCAGGGTGCTATTTATTGGGTTGAGATAAATGGGCAAGAGGGCAATGGTGCGTTCGTGTTTTGTTAAAATAAAAACATAGAGAATTTTTTTAGGGTCGTAGTTATAATATTCTAGAGAATAAAAGGTGCTGAACCCTAAAAAGGCATGCAGTAAGGCTTTGTAGCTTTCGGCATCAGCCTCTCCTTGTATTTGCTTAACCTGTAATAAATAGTTTTGGGATGTGTTAATTTTACTTAGTCCTAAATATTTCTCGTGTAGTGTCCTGTTTTTTATCGCTTTGGCAGGTATGCCGTAAGCTACTTTGTTGGATTTTATGCTTTTGTTTACAAGAGCGCCGGCTCCAATCACGGTATGCTTCCCTATTTCAACTTTTTCAACAATGTTGGCGCCTATTGAAATGGCCGAACATTTCCCAATTTTAACATCTCCGCCAATGGAAACACCGGGCGCAACACTCGCAAAATTTTTAATAACCACGTCATGCCCTACCGAACTTTTGGTATTGATGATGCATTGCTTCCCTATAGAGGCGTCGCTATTTATTATTACGCCGGCCATAATGCAGGTGCCAGAACCCACGCGTACATTTTTACCAATGATTGCCGATGGGTGTATGGCCTTTATAAATGTAAAGTTTGGGGCTATGGCGGTCATTTCCATATACATGTTCATTCGGGTCCAGTTATCGCCAATGGCAATAATGCCCCCGTACAGTTCGTGTTGTGTTATTAGCCCCGGTAAATCTCTTTCGGTGCCTAATACTTTATAGGTGTAAACCGTTTCTCCTATTGCTTTAAAAGAATCAATGAGTCCAACAATTTGATATTCATTTTGTTGTTCTATGATGTCTATTATTACTTTGGCATGTCCTGAAGCGCCAATTACTACAATATTTTTCATTTATGAGGTTTCTATTAAAAGGTCATGCACTTTTTTCTGTTTGCTGGAACGTACAGGGTGCCGATATTAAATAGGGTGTTTTTTGTTCAATAGGTTGGAGGCGATGCTTTATTGGTTCAATTCAGATTTAATGGCTTTTACCAAATCGCCTACGTTATCCATATTCATCAAGTCCATTAATTTAAATTTTATATTGAATAGTTTTTCAACTTCTCCAATAATCATCATATGGGTAATCGATTCCCAACCATCTACGTCTTCTGCTGTGGTTTGCGGGGTTAAGGTAAAGTTGTCGTGCTCTAATATAGTTGAAAAAGCTTGGTTTAATTGTTTGAAAATGGTTTCGTCGTTCATGGTTCATTGGTTTTAAAGAGTGTTCTTAATGCGTTTCTATCTATTTTGCCGTTTATGTTATGGGGAATTTCTTTTATAAATTTGATAAAAAAGGGGTCATATTTGAGTATGGGCAATTTGTTAATCACTAAACCATTTGGCTTTGTTTTTGGCAAAAGGCACTACTTTTTTGTGCTTGTTCCAATAGGTGTTTTGCTCTAGTGAAACCT
>CAZZDI010000033.1:0-4616 GCA_964653155.1 uncultured Flavobacteriaceae bacterium
AGGGCTGTTCTTCGGTGCTCGTCGAATTCCTCTTCAATTTCAGCCAACGATTTTCTCGCCTCGCGGGTAATGGCGTTACTGTTCTTAAATTTATAGATAAAGAAAATTAACAGTGCCAATAAACCAGCGATGATAGCCCACATCAATCCGTTGTAACCGCCTTTGCTCATTTGCATGCCAAATAGTGCCATGCTGTCTTTTTCGGCATTGGTTTTGTCTAAATTGTCCTGGGTGTTTAACAGATTGGATTTTAAGTTTTCAATTTCCTTGGCCTGTGTTTTTACTACGGTTTGGGTTTCGGCCAAATCTTTATGTACGGCCTTTAATGAGTCTAACGTGTGTGCTTTAAGCGTGTAAAGCCATGTTTTTTTAACCGTTTTGTATTCCTGCCAGCTGTTTGAACGTCTTATCACAAATTCAAATTGATTATCGATCGAGCCACTGTTCAGCGATAGTTTTTCTTCCTCTTGGTCGGTTTGCGAAAATGAATTAAATGATAAAAGACATGTAAATACTATAAAAAATAACGATTTGATTAGATTCATTTCGGGTGTAATTTTAATGGTTGTATTTGGTTTGCGAATTTATAAAATATTGTTTATTAATCGGTTATAAATCATTCAAAAAGCCCCATAAAATGAGGCTTTTTTTATATACGGAGCTAATTTTATTTTAGATGTTTTTATTTTTAATAATAGGTATAACGTCTCACCTTGGCAATATATTTTGCAAGCCTAATGACTTGATGGCTATAGCCATACTCGTTGTCGTACCAAATATAAAGAATGCAGTTTTTTCCATCTTTTCGCACAATAGTGGCCTTGCTATCGTAAATGGAAGGTGCCGAACAACCCACAATATCGCTCGAAACCAATTCATCACTCAACTCATATTTTATCTGTTCTACCAAATCGCCTTCCAAAGCATATTTTTTTAAAATGGTATTTACGCCGTCCACTGAAGTTTTGTTTTTCAATTCCAAATTAAGAATAGCCAAAGACCCATTGGGCACAGGTACACGAATGGCGCTCGATGTGAGTTTTCCTTCTAAAGTGGGCAGCGCTTTGGCTACGGCTTGGCCGGCACCAGTTTCGGTAATCACCATGTTTAGGGCTGCTGCTCGACCACGACGGTATTTTTTATGGAAATTATCCACTAAATTTTGGTCGTTGGTATAAGCGTGAATGGTTTCCAAATGCCCGCTTTTAACGCCGAAAGAATCTTCAATAGCTTTTAAAATAGGGGTGATGGCATTGGTGGTGCAGGATGCCGCCGAAAAAATATTCAATGTATCGGGGCTGTATGCTTTGTGGTTCACACCGTAAACAATATTGGGCACTTCTTTTCCCGGGGCAGTCAAAAGCACTTTGTCAATGCCTTTGGCTTTTAGGTGTCGGCTTAAACCCGGTTGGTCTCGAAAAGCACCCGTGTTGTCAATAACCAAGGCCTGATTGATGTTGTATTTGGTATAGTTGATTTCTTCTGGGGCGTTGGCCGAAATCATGTGTACTGTAGTGCCGTTTACAATGAGGGCTTTCTTTTTAAAATCGACCGAAACGGTTCCGGAAAACTCGCCGTGAACCGAATCGTTCCGTAAAAGAGCGGCACGTTTTTCTAAAATACTTTCGTTGAGTTCACCGCGGGTTACAATGGCTCGCAATCTAAGTTGGCTGCCTTTTCCGGTGCGAACCATGAGCTCGCGAGCTACCAATCGGCCAATGCGCCCAAAACCGTAAAGCACAACATCTTTAGGTTCTATACTGCCATTTTTGTTGGCTTCTTTTAATTTTGAAACTACAAATCGGGTAGCGTTAATTTGGCTGTTTTCTTCTAAATGGAATTCGTAAGTGAGTTTTCCAATATCCAGTTTCGCCGGAGGAATATTTAACGATTTTATGGCCTGTGCTATTTCTACAGAATCAAAAATGGAAATGGGTTTTTGAACAAATTTACCCGCATATTCGTGCAGGTTTAGAATTTGGCTCACATTTCTGTCGATTAATTGATTTCTGAAAAGTACCAATTCGATGGATTTGTCGTACCACAAATCGCTTACAATTTTAATAAATTCTACGGTCGCTTTTCGGCGATCGGCCTGAAAGGCGAGTTCCTTTTCATACGTTTTGTTCGAATTCATAACAGTTTAGTTTTAGTTGCTTTTGGTACTTAAAAATACCATATTTCAAACGTTTTCGTAAAGTATTTGTTAAAAAATCGTTCATCCGTAAACATGAAAGGATAAGCCTTGTTTTTACGCTGTTTTTATCGGGAAACTGCAAACAAAAACACCCCGCTAAAATTGAATTTTAACGGGGTGTTTTAATTCGTGGTTTTATTTTTTATCTGAAATTATAGCGTTCCTTTTCGCCGTTGGCGTTAATGAGTTCAATGCGCATTTCAGACGATGTGTTGTTTTTCAGTATTCTTTGAATGTCGTCAACCGAATCTACTTTTTCGTCATTGATGGACGTAACGATACAACCTTCAGTAATACCGTTTCTTCTCCAATATTCTTCGTAACGGTCATTCAGTTCCAAAATTTTAACGCCGTTGGAAGCTTTGTACTTTTTCAGGTCTGCCGACTTTGCATTTTTAACAAGGCCCACCAAAGGCATGTTGTAGGTTTGGCGTTTGGCTAAGGTTACGTTAACGGTTTCGGTATTACCGTTTCTAGATAGTTTCAATTGAACCACGTCGTTAGGACGTTTGGCACTTAAATGGCTTGTTAAATCTGAAAATTTAGATATTTTAATGTTGTCGATTTCTTTGATGATGTCTCCTTTTTTCAATCCAGCTTTATCTGCACCCGAATCTTCAACAACGCCGCCAATGTAAATGCCTTCGGTATCTCCTCTAACGGATGACACATCGATGTCCAATCGTTCAGCAGTAGTGTTATCTATTGGTAATGGCACGCCTTCAATACCTAAAATTCCGTTTTGAACGTTGCCGTATTCCATAATATCCTCAATCACCTTTCGGGCAATATTGCTCGGTACGGCAAAAGAGTAGCCAATGTAAGACCCCGTTTGAGATTTAATACCTGTGTTAATGCCCACCAATTCGCCGTTGGTATTTACCAGAGCACCTCCAGAATTTCCTGGGTTAACCGCTGCATCGGTTTGAATGAATGACTGCGTACTGGTTTCTGGTAAATCCCTCGATTTGGCACTAATAATGCCCGCCGTTACCGTTGAAGTCAGGTTGAACGGGTTGCCCACCGCCAATACCCATTCGCCAACTTTTACCGTGTCTGAATCGGCAAAAGTAACATAAGGCAAATCCTCATCGGCATCAATCTTTAATAGCGCGATGTCGGTTTTGGCATCGGCACCAATCAGTTCCGCGGTATAGGTTTTATTGTTGTTCAGTGTTACCGAAAGCTCATGCGCATTTTTAATAACGTGGTTATTGGTAATAATGTAACCATCAGAATTGATAATCACTCCCGAACCCGTTCCCATTTGGGCACGTTGTTGCGGCTGACGTCCGGAAAACAAATCCTGTAATGTAAACTGACCAGTGCTTAAAGTTACGTTTTTTACGTGCACTACCGCGTTTACCGTATTTTCTGCGGCTATACTAAAATCGGGTGCCTCTAAAATGTTATTTAAATTACTAATGTTACTTGTGGGTAAAAAAGTTGGGGTTTCCGTTTGTGCAGTAGCCACAATGGGCTGTTTTTCTTCTAAAAAAAGCTTGTAGGCTCCCAGAGTGAAAATACCTCCCAGTGCAGAAACCAATACTAGTGCTAAAATTTTCTTCATAATTTAAAATTTATCCTTTTTTAGTTTTTACTATTAATTGAATAATTATTTAACGATTAAAATTAAATATTTATTGAATTGCCGTCCTGCTTTTAACGATTTTTAACGTCGCGTTTAACGGTGATTTAACAGTCAATAAAACGCGATAATATTCATATCTTTGTGCATTATTATGCAGCAGACTTTTTATAAATATCAAGGAACGGGAAACGATTTTGTGATGATTGATAATCGTCAACAAACATTCGACAAAAATAATACCAAACAAATCAATTGGTTGTGCGACCGACGTTTTGGCATAGGTGCCGACGGACTTATCCTTTTGGAAAACCACGACGATTACGATTTTAAAATGGTGTATTACAATGCCGACGGAAACGAAAGTACCATGTGTGGTAATGGCGGACGTTGTTTGGTGGCTTTTGCCCAGCAACTCGGTGTTATAAAAAACGAATGTACTTTCGAGGCCATTGACGGGCTGCATCATGCAAAAATAAAAGATGGTATTGTTGAATTGCAAATGCAGGATGTCGATACCGTTGAACGTTTTAATAATCACGTGTTTTTAAATACGGGTTCGCCGCACCACGTTCAGTTTGAAAATAAAATCGAAGGTTTCGACATAAAGAATGTCGGGGCAAAAATAAGATACGGGCAACCATACAATCAAGAGGGCACTAACGTGAATTTCGTAAAAAAGATTGACGACAGTGCGTTTCGGGTACGCACCTACGAGCGCGGGGTAGAGGATGAAACTTTGTCTTGCGGAACAGGGGTTACTGCCGTAGCTATTGGGATGCACTATATTGGTGAAACCGAAAAAAACTTAATAAACCTGAATGTTGAAGG
>CAZZDI010000033.1:4716-19684 GCA_964653155.1 uncultured Flavobacteriaceae bacterium
ATTTTGGTAAAATCGGTTAATGATCGAGCTAAAGGTTTTGGTAAAGAGGCGCTAAAAATGGTTGTTAACTACAGTTTTACCCATTTGGGGTTGCATCAACTGTATTGCAATATTTCAGAAGAAAACGAAGCCAGCCAAAAACTGTTCGTAAGTCAGGGTTTTAAGCAAGTTGGACTTAAAAAAGATTGGAACGTAGTTAACGGCAGCTTTAAAAACGAATACCTATTTCAGCTTATTAAAAACAATTAAATGTACATAAAAAAAATACTCCTCGCCATTGCGGTTTTAGGGTTGGTAGTGGCCGCCTATTTTGCCTACTTTGTTTACAACGCCATGTTAAAGCCCAATACGGCATTTAATAACGAGGAAGCCTATATTTATGTGCCTACCAATGCTTCCTACGATGAAGTTAGAAGCCAATTGGAACCTTTACTTGAAGATATGGACTCGTTTGATGCTTTGGCCGAACGGAAAAAATACACTTCAAATATCAAAGCAGGCCGTTTTATGATTAAAAAGGGCATGAGCAATAACGATATTATCAATTCCATTCGCAGTAAAAACTTGCCCATAAAATTGTCGTTCAACAATCAGGAAACTTTGGAAAAGTTGGCTGGCCGCGTGGGCACCCAAATCGAAGCCGATAGTTTGTCGCTTTTGGAAGCCATGATTAATGAAGCATTTTTAGCTGAAAATAATTTTAGCGAAGCCACGGCATTGGGCATGTATTTACCAAACAGCTATGAATTCTTTTGGAATACTTCCGCAGAAGATTTTAGAAGCCGAATGCTGAAAGAATACAAGCGTTTTTGGAACGAAAACCGATTGGCAAAAGCTAAAACTATTGGGTTATCGCCCGCCGAAGTGATCACATTGGCGTCCATCGTGCACGAAGAATCGAAACAAGCTAGCGAACAACCTCGAATTGCTGGCGTATATATGAACCGATTACGCATTGGGATGCCGCTTCAAGCCGATCCCACTCTAAAGTTTGCTGCTTATCAGCTTCCGCAATACAAAAACACCATCATTAAACGTGTTTTGAATGTTCACAAAGAAATTGATTCGCCATATAACACTTATAAAAATGGCGGATTGCCACCGGGACTTATAGCCATGCCCGATATTTCGGCCATAAATGCGGTGCTTAATTATGAAAAGCACAGTTATTTATATTTTGCTGCCGATGCCCAAAAACTGGGCTTCCATAAGTTTGCCAAAACCTTATCGCAACACAACGCCAACGCAAGGGCTTACCAACGTTATTTGTCGCAACAAGGCATCAATAAATAGTGGGGTCCTGGGCGATTAAACATATCATTTGCATTGTTTTTTTGCCGTTTTGTTTGTTTTCGCAGTCTAAACTCGAAGCTTTTTTAACGCCCAGCGATAGTTTAAATGTGTCGCGACGAAATGCGGTGGTTACTACCGAGGCTTCACTTTCTGCATTGACTTTATTGGGGCTTAGCCAAATTTGGTATGCCGATTTCGAACGTTCAAAATTCCACACGGTAAACGATAATAGCCAATGGCTGCAAATGGATAAGTTGGGGCACGCCTTCACCGCTTACCAAATGGGAAAGCATGGAGCGCAACTTTTAAACTGGAGCGGTGTTCAAAAAAAAGACCAACTTATTTACGGCGCTACTTTAGGTTTTACTTTTTTAACGGCCGTTGAGCTGCTCGATGGCTATTCCAAAGAATGGGGCTTTTCGTGGGGCGATATTTTGGCCAATGGTGCCGGGACTGGACTCTATATTGGGCAGGAATTGTTGTGGAACGAACAGCGCATTGCCTTAAAATATTCTTTCCGCCAAACAAAATATGCTTCGTTAAATCCAGATAAGCTCGGTGCAACGTATATAGAGCAAATTTTAAAGGATTATAACGGGCAAACTTATTGGTTAAGTTTCAATCTGCACGACTTTTTTAAAGAAAGTAGCATACCCAAATGGCTAAATGTAGCCTTGGGTTATGGAGGAGAAGGGATGCTGTTTGGCTCAAAAGATATTGACAATCAGTTGTTAACAAATTACGACAGGCACAGGCAAATCTATTTAAGTTTTGACATAAATTTGAGTAAGATTGAAACCAACTCAAGATTATTGATGACTGTTTTTGATGTTTTTAATATGATTAAAATACCCTTTCCAACGCTGGAAATCAGCAAAAAAGGGGCTGCATTTCATCTATTCTACTATTAAAAACAGTACTTAATCGATTAATTTTGAAGTTATTGAAATTATAACTAATTTTGCACGCTCAAATTTCAAGGCATACTTTTTGTATTTAAGTAGGCTGAAAAAATTTAAAACTATGGTAAAGCATATTGCAGGTTATACAACCCTTACGCTTACAGTAATAGTGCTTTTGGGCACCGCGTTTCAAACTGATGAAACCATTGATTTGGGCAATTATTCTACAGAAGGCTTAAATTTAAACTACACCGTTATTGATGATACTCAGCAAAGCAACGGCCTTTTAGCGACACTTAATGGGGGAGATTCTGATGCGGAATTCACGCCGTATTTAGGAAAATCATTTGTTGGTTTTAAGGAAGCCTTGGCTTTTAAGGAATCTGGCGGGAATTATAATTCCGTGAACACTTACGGATATTTGGGGAAGTACCAATTCGGGGCTTCCACTTTAAAGCTTATTGGAATACACAATCCGGCCAAGTTTTTAAAGAACCCAAGGTTGCAGGAAAAAGCTTTTTTGGCGAATACGGCGCGTAATAAGTGGATTTTACGGCGAGACATTAAAAACTTTGTAGGAAAGCGTATTAACGGCATTGTGGTTACTGAATCGGGTATTTTGGCAGCCGCCCACTTGGCTGGTCCCGGTAGCGTGAAAAAGTATTTGCGAAGCTATGGTTTGGACAACTTTGCAGATGGGTTTGGCACTACCGTTTATTATTATATGAAACGCTTTTCGGGTTACGATACCTCTTTTGTAAAAGCCAATAAAAAGGCAAAAGCCATTTAGAGATAGGTTTTACAATTTATGAATTATAAAAATGGTAGGTCTTTTATGAAGGTCTACCATATTTTTTTTCCATTGGTTTACCGTTTGGGTTTTAATAAATTCTGTTGGAAGCGTGATGTCACATGCTAGGCAAACACTTGTGTTTTGGTCTAAAACCGTAATTAAATCCTCCATCATTTTGTTGTTCCGGTAGGGCGTTTCAATAAATAGTTGTGATTGATTATGCTCAAACGACAGACGTTCCAAACGTTTTATTTCCTTTTTGCGTTCGTTTTTGTCAATGGGCAAATAACCGTTAAAGGCAAAACTTTGTCCGTTCATGCCCGAGCCCATCATGGCCATCAAAATAGATGAAGGCCCAACGAGGGGCACCACTTTAATGTTTTTTTCGTGGGCTATTTTCACCACATCGGCACCGGGATCGGCCACACCAGGGCAACCGGCTTCAGAGAGTAGGCCAACATCTGTTCCTTCTAAACAAGGCTCTAAAAAGCTCGGTAAATCGCCAGCCTCTGTGAATTTATTCAGCAGAAAAATATTAAGCGAAGGCTGTGGCTTTTCCGGGCAGATACGTTTTATAAAACGCCGTGCCGTTTTTTCATTTTCAACAATAAAAGTATCGGTGTTTTCAATAATTTGTTTTACTGAAGCGGGTAGTACTTCCAAAGGGTCGTTGTCGCCCAAGGTGGTCGGAATCAGGTAAAGTTGGCCTATTGGGGTAGTCATTTAATGAATGATGAGTTTTTTTGAAATTCTTGAACCATTGTTCAAATTTACTTCCACAAAATAAAGCCCTTTTTGGTAAGTTTCCACAGAAAAATGGAATGTTTTTTCAGTTGTGTAGTAGGTTTTAATTTTCCGTCCCTGAATATTGTAAATTGAAATGGATGTCGCTTTATCAAAAAGATGAGGTAAACGGACGGTAACCCGTTTGCTTGAAGGATTGGGGTACAGATTGAAATCTGTGTTGTCAAAAGCTGCGGCGCCCAAATTGGCATCGGTTATTTTGTAAATGGTAGAACCTCCAGCGATGTATAGTTCGCCATTGGCATCTTCGCCCAATGTGGTCCAACCTTGGCTCACATTTGCGGTTTGGAAAGCTAGCGACCAACTGCCATTATTGGTTAAAATGCCAATGTTTTGTTTGCAATAGTCAGCAAAAAAATATTTCCCGATAAAGTTGGGGTAGTTCGTGCCACGGTAAACGTAACCACCCGTGATGGATCCAGAGCAGCCACTGCCTTCGTGGGGATATTCGGAAACAGGAGCGATGGTGGTGCTTAAACCGCCAGCGGGGCAATTAGCACTGGTGTTATATTCGTGTGTGCCTTCGTAACACCGCCAGCCGTAATTATCGGCCGGTGAGCCGGAGCCATTTACCATATTTATTTCTTCGTAATCGTTTTGGCCTACATCGGCAATCCACAAATCGCTTGTTGTTCTATCGAAAGAAAATTTCCAAGGGTTTCGTAATCCGATGGCATAAATTTCTGGTCTCGGGTCATCGGTTCCATTGGCTGAATCAAAATAGGGGTTGGAATTTGGTATGGAATAGCCACTGTTTCCGCTGACATCAATGCGCAATAATTTCCCGAAAAGGCTGGTGATATTTTGCGCTCGGTTTTGCGGGTCGCCTCCACTGCCACCGTCGCCAACACCAATATAAAGAAAGCCATCCCTGCCAAACGCCAGTTTTCCGCCGTTATGGTTGCCGTAAGGCTGTTGGTAGGTTAGCAATGTTTCGCCGTTTGTGTTTGCGACATCCGGATTGGCGCTCACGGTATATCTCGCTATAATTGTGTTGGGCGTGTTGGTGCTCGAATTATCGGTGTAGTTCACATAAAACTTTCCTGAAGAGCTGTAATCTGGCGAAAAGGCCAAGCCTAAAAGGCCGCGTTCACCACCGGAACCTACCAAAGCGGAAATATCTAAAAACGGCGTGGCATTGATGCTGCCGTCGGGAGTCACTATTTTAATAATTCCAGATTTTTCAACAACAAATAAGCGGTTGTCACCGGCGTTTGTCATTTCAACAGGATTTGAAAATCCGGTAGCAAAAGTTTCGAGTTGAATGGTTTGCGAAAATCCTAAAGCGGCTAACAGGCAAAACCAAAGGGTAGTTAAATGTTTCATGGAGCATCTTTTTACGTAAAGTTAGTAAATAAGATGCTAAGTGGCGTTAAATTAACGGGTTACTTTTTTTGTGATAATACCGCAGGCTTCGTCCAGCATGTTGTAAACATTTTCAAAACCTTGGTCGCCGCCGTAGTAGGGGTCGGGCACTTCGAAGTCTTTTTTAGGGTGTACTTCGTTTAAAATCATTTTCACTTTTGAAATGTCGTTGGCGTTTCTGGCCAGTTTCACCACGTTTTCAAAATTGGAGCTGTCCATAACGTAAATGAAATCGAAACGGTCAAAATCCTCCACTTCAAATTGTCGTCCTCTTAAATTTGAAATATCCAATCCGTATTTTCTGGCTACGGCTACCGAGCGTTGATCGGGTGTGCTGCCAATGTGGTAGGCCGCTGTTCCGGCAGAATCTACAGTAAAACCGTTTGAGGGTAGTTTAGATCGTAAAATACCTTCGGCCAACGGAGAACGGCAAATGTTTCCGAGGCAAACCATGAGTATTTTTGTCATTTTAAAAAGGGTTTAAACAGATAGTTTTTTGGTGATGTCTTCAACGTACTTTCTAAATTGTTTGTCGGTTGAAGATAAGTTGTCTACTGTTTTGCAAGCGTGCAGTACGGTAGCGTGGTCGCGTTTTCCTATTTGCGAACCAATACTGGCCAATGAGGCTTTGGTGAATTTTTTGGCAAAAAACATGGCCAATTGGCGGGCCTGAACAATATGTCGTTTTCTGGTTTTAGATTGCAGGGTGTCCACATCCATTTGGAAATAATCTGAAACAACCTTTTGGATGTAGTCGATAGACACTTCCCTTTTGGTGTTTTTAACAAACTTTTCAACAATAACGCGGGCCAAATCTAAAGTAATTTCCTTTTTGTTGAAGGAGGATTGCGCAATCAACGAAATAATGGCACCTTCCAATTCCCTAACATTGGTTTTGATGTTTTTGGCTACATATTCAATAATTTCCTCGGGCATTTCAACGCCATCACGATACAGTTTGTTCTTTAAAATGGATACGCGGGTTTCAAAATCCGGACTTTGCAATTCGGCCGATAGCCCCCATTTAAAGCGCGATAATAAACGTTGCTCGATGTCCTGCATATCAACCGGTGCTTTGTCACTGGTTAGCACTACTTGCTTTCCGTTTTGGTGCAGGTGGTTGAAAATGTGGAAGAACACATCTTGCGTACCT
The DNA here is from genome assembly GCA_964653155.1 of uncultured Flavobacteriaceae bacterium. Taxonomy (GTDB): domain Bacteria; phylum Bacteroidota; class Bacteroidia; order Flavobacteriales; family Flavobacteriaceae; genus Flavisericum. Next base: position 11,027 of record CAZZDI010000033.1, read on the forward strand.
GTTTTTCCGGAAAGGAACTGTACGTCGTCAATAATCAATACATCAATAATTTGATAAAAGTGAATAAAGTCGTTTCTGTTATTCTTTTTTATCGCATCAATATATTGTTGGGTAAATTTTTCGGCAGAAATGTACAATACCGTTTTTTCGGGGTATTTGTCCTTAATATCAACGCCAATAGCGTGCGCTAAATGGGTTTTTCCTAAACCAACGCCACCAAAAATCAATAATGGGTTGAACGATGTCCCGCCGGGTTTGGCTGCTACCGCTAAACCTGCGCTTCTGGCCAATCGATTGGAATCGCCTTCCAAGAAGTTTTCAAAACTGTAATTGGGGTTGAGTTGCGATTCAATCTTTACATTTCTAATACCGGGAATAACAAAAGGATTTCGTAATTCTGGGTTTTTGTTGTTCAAAGGAATGTCAACATCCTGTGATTTTACCGCACTTCGGTTAGAGCTGGGTATTTTTTCGGTAAAAGGTTGTTTGTTGCCATAGGTGTTTTCCATTTTAATGATGTAAACCAACTTGGCCGATTCGCCCAATTCTTTTGTAAGCGCCACTTTCAGGATTTTCACATAGTGCTCTTCAAGCCACTCGTAAAAAAACTTGCTGGGCACTTGTATGCTTAAAGCTTTATCTGCAAGCTTCACTGCAACAATGGGCTCAAACCAAGTTTTGTATGCCTGCGGTTGGATATTATCCTTTATAAAATTAAGACAGTTGTTCCAAACCGATTGCGCAGTTACACTCATTTTTAAATTTAAAGATTTTTAAAAGTTAGCTAGATGATGAATGAAAAAAAACTTTTTCATGTCCCCCATAAGGAGTGGCAAATATGTGAACAAAATTCTTAAAAAAAAAATCAATTGGTCTTGAATTTTTAGAAATTTTTCCGCATGTTTAAGCTTAGGCCGAAGCTACAAAAAAATATCCAAACAAACTTATGAAATTCGACGAAATACAAATAAGAGTGAGGTACGGGGAAACCGACCAAATGGGCATTGTTTACCACGCAAACTATGCATTATACCTTGAAATGGGCAGAATTGAATGGTTGCGAAAACATGGGGTATCCTATAAATCGATGGAAGAAAACGGGGTGATGCTTCCCGTGATTTCACTCAGTATAAATTATAAAAAATCAGCGGTTTATGATGATGTGATCCATGTAAAAACCCAACTAAAAAAGAAGCCTTCTGCTAAGATCGAATTTGACTATGAAATTACCAATGAGGCTGGCGATATTTTAACCACAGCAAGCACCGTGTTGGCGTTTATCGATAAGAACACCAACCGCCCAATTAGGGCACCAAAATATATTACTGACTTGTTGGAGGAATAAAGTTTGGCTTCAAATTTATGATGGAACATTGAAAAGAAAGTGGCTGGCTAAAAAGCCGTCATTCCACCAAAGTGATGGGTTTTAAAAATTGAAAAAGCAGTTTTCAATAAGGTGGAATTTTCTTGACTCCGATTGAGACGACAAGTGAAAGACTGTTTTAGACAACCATTTTTTTTTTAAACCGTTTTGGTTGTAGCATTTTTTTTGCCGTAATATTTATCCCTTAGCCAAAACGATACGCGAACCAAAAGAATAAGTGCGGGCACTTCAACCAGCGGGCCAATAACGCCGGCAAAAGCTTGGCCTGAATTAAGGCCGAAAACCGCAATGGCCACGGCAATGGCCAGTTCGAAGTTATTGCCTGCCGCCGTAAAAGCAACCGATGCCGTTTTGTTGTATTCTGCACCTGTGGCTTTAGCAAAGAAAAAGCCAATAATGAACATTAATGTGAAATATATTAAAAGCGGTACGGCAATAATCACCACATCCATCGGGATTTCAACAATCAATTCACCCTTTAATGAAAACATCACTATAATGGTAAATAAAAGGGCGACAAGCGTTAATGGTGAAACCATGGGAATAAAGGTTTGGTTGTACCAAGTTTCGCCTTTTAGTTTTACCAAAATCCATCGGCTTAATATGCCCATTACAAACGGAATGCCCAAATAAATGGCAACGCTTTCAGCAATGGTAGCAACAGAAATATTGACAATGGCGCCTTCAAACCCAAAATAGGGCGGAAGAATGGTGATAAAAATCCAAGCGTAAAAACTGTAAGCAAACACCTGAAAAATACTGTTTAATGCTACCAATCCTGCCCCATATTCGCTGCTGCCTTCAGCCAAATCGTTCCAAACCAAAACCATGGCAATGCAACGGGCGAGGCCAATTAAAATAAGGCCGACCATATATTCGGGGTAGTCCCTTAAAAATGTGATGGCTAATACAAACATCAACACAGGACCGATAATCCAGTTTAAAACCAGTGAAATGGAAAGGATTTTGGTGTTTTTAAATACTTTGGGTAATAACGAATAATTTACCTTTGCTAATGGCGGGTACATCATTAAAATCAAACCAATGGCAATGGGAATATTTGTGGTGCCGCTGCTCATGGCATTGATGACGTTTGGAAACTTTGGGAAGAAATACCCAATACCAACCCCAATGGCCATGGCTACAAAAATCCAAAGGGTGAGGTTCCTGTCTAGGAAACTCAATTTTTTAGTTTTTCCCATGTTAAGATTGAATTTTAGAAAACACGTAAAACAATTCGGTTGCAATTTGAATGCTACGCTCGTTATATTTTTCTGCCTGTTGCGGCGTGCCATCAAAGGCTTTGGGGTCTTCAAAAGTAATGGGTATCCGCTTTTCGGCCCCGGGAACAAACGGACAGGCTTCATTGGCCGAATCGCAGGTCATGATGGCTGCAAACCCAGATTTCGGGTTGAAATCATCATCCAGTTTTTTTGAAAAGCCAATCACTGGATGGGCATTTTCAGAAAACTTAATGCTGTAAACAGGGTTTTTGCCTTCGGAAAGGATTTGTATTGAGAATCCTGAGTTTTTTAACGCTTCGGCGGCCATGGGGAACAATGCCGTGGCTTCGGTGCCACCCGAATAACAGAACACATTTTTTATATTGAAGTACGCGGCGATGGTTTGTGCCCAAACCTGCGATAAATGGCTGCGACGTGAGTTGTGTGTGCAAATAAAATTAATTCGGATGTCTTGTTGGTTAGATACTTTTTCTTGAACAAATTCAATTAAAGGTTGTAAAGTAGCTTTTCGCTCTTCAGAAATGGTTTCTGGTTTCAGACTTTTTATGGTCTGTCCTATTTCTGAAAACAGATGGTTTTTTGTTAATATCATCATTGATTGTGTTAGGTTAACAGCAGTTTCCTCCAGGCTCGCAACAGGGTTCGTTGTTGAAATTGGATAATCTTACTTTTTGTTTTTCCGAGGAGATTCCGCAGTTGTCTTTGGCCAAACAATCGGTTTGCTTGGTAGTGAGTAAGAAATTTTCACCGTTAAAATCCAATCCAAATTTCCCGATGGTTTCGCTTTGGTATTCCACTTCAATATCCAAATCGCCAATGCCCAAGGTTTTTTCAGAAAGCTCTATGATGTTCAATAATTTTTCGGGATGCAAACGGTGGTTGTAATCATCGGCACTCCACAGTTGAAAGTTTACGACTTCCTCATTACGAACGGTACCGCCGCAATCAATAAAGTGTTTGGTTATTTTGCCTATTTCTGTAACGTGAAAATGGCTCGGAACCAATTCGCCGTTGGGTAATCGAAATGCGATGTTGTTTTCTTTGGCTAGGATGCTTTTTATTTCTGAAAGTTTCATATTAATTGTTTTATTGCGATTTTACGATTAATAATTTTAAATTTTTTTAGCAGCAACTTTGTTTGTTGAGGTCTTGATCCAAAAACTGAAGCATTACATTTTTCATTTTAGCCCAGTTTTCTGTGTCGATGCAGTAGCAAACACTGGTGCCTTCCACGCTGCCTTTAATCAATCCTAATTGCTTAAGTTCTTTTAAATGCTGTGAAATGGTGGGTTGGGCCAAACCAATTTCATCTACCAAATCACCACAAACACAAGCGTCTATTTTAAATAAATGCTGTAAAATAGCGACTCTGGCCGGGTGACCAAATACTTTGGCGAAAACAGCAATTTCGTTTTGCTGCGCGGTAAATATTTCAGTTTTAGAAATTCCCATTCTTATTATTTGTATATTGCAATATTACGATTAATAAATTGTTCCACAAAAAAAGACCTTAAAATTTTAAGGCCCTTTTAAAATGATATGGTTTTTGATGGGTTTTACCCGTTCATTGAAATTAAAAACTCTTCGTTGTTGCGGGTTTGCTTGATGCGGTCATTAATAAATTCCATAGCTTCGATAGGGTTCATATCGGCTAAGTATTTGCGCATTACCCACATACGTTGTATGGTGTTGTCGTCCAGTAATAAATCGTCACGACGCGTACTTGAAGAAGTTAAGTCGATAGCAGGGAAAATTCTACGGTTGGAAATTTTTCTGTCCAACTGAAGTTCCATATTGCCCGTTCCTTTAAATTCCTCAAAAATAACTTCGTCCATTTTAGAGCCGGTTTCGGTAAGCGCCGTTGCGATAATAGTTAGCGAACCGCCGTTTTCAATATTTCTGGCAGCTCCAAAGAATCTTTTTGGTCTGTGGAGCGCATTGGCGTCAACACCACCACTTAATATTTTACCAGATGCCGGCTGAACCGTGTTGTAGGCTCTGGCCAAACGGGTAATGGAATCTAAAAGAATTACCACATCGTGGCCGCATTCTACCAAACGTTTTGCTTTTTCAAGTACGATATCGGCAATTTTTACGTGTTCGTGAGCCTCTTTATCAAACGTAGAAGCAATCACTTCACCGCGCACATGGCGTTGCATATCGGTAACTTCTTCAGGGCGTTCATCGATGAGTAAAATCATTTGGTACACTTCGGGATGGTTGGCGGCAATGGCGTTGGCCACATCTTTCAATAACATGGTTTTTCCCGTTTTGGGTTGCGACACGATCATGCCACGTTGCCCTTTTCCGATAGGAGAAAACAGGTCCATAATTCTAGTGGAAATGGTGCTCTGTCTTTCAGCAATGTTGAATTTTTCCTGCGGGAACAACGGCGTTAAATGCTCGAACGATACGCGGTCGCGAACCACTTCCGGTTTTTGTCCATTAATTCGGTTGACTTTGATTAATGGGAAATATTTTTCACCTTCCTTTGGTGGGCGTACATTTCCTAAAACGGTATCTCCTTTTTTAAGTCCGAATAATCGAATTTGCGATTGCGATACATAAATATCGTCCGGAGATGATAAATAATTATAATCCGAAGAGCGTAAAAAGCCGTACCCATCTTGCATAATATCCAACACGCCTTCGCTTTCAATAATGGCATCGAACTCAAAATCGGGCTCTCGGTAACGGTTTCTGTTATCCTTGTTGCCTTTGTCAACACCGGTGTTCTTTTGGTTTTTGTTCTGGTTTTTATTGCCGTTATTTCTTTTGTTTTGTTTAGGTTGGTTGTCGTTTTGAGGTTTCTGTTTGGGTGTATTGTCCGTTTTTTGCTCGTCTGCTTTTTGCTTTGGGGCGCTTTCCTCTTTTTTGGGGGCATCATCACTGCTTTTTTCGGCAGTTGTTTTGTTATCGGCTTTTGCTGGTGCCTTGCGTTGCACTCTTTGCCTTGGTTTTCTGGCAGGTTTATTGTCTTTGTCCTCTGTTTTTGCCTCGTTTGGAGTTGGGGCAACGGCCTCTTTAACTGCAGTAGGGTCGGCAGCTTGTTGATCTAGTATTTGGTACACTAAATCTAGTTTTTTTAATGAACGGTATTTTGGTACGTTCAATTTTTTAGCAATCTCCTGTAATTCAGCGAGTTTTTTTGCCTTTAGTTGTGAAATTTCAAACATCTATGTTAATTGAAGATTTTATTTGCGAATACAAACTGTAATTATATATTCTGAATAAATGGTTTTTTTTGAAGAAATAACCGCTTGTATATGCGGTTGTTGAGAATTTATACTGCAATTATACAACTTTATTTTATTTTTTAACGGTAATTCTTTTATTTTTGCGTTCGGTTAATAAAAAAATATGCTCCAACGAATCCAAACCGTTTATCTTTTAATAGCTGCCGGAATTTCCGGTGGGCTGATTTTCGTGTTTGAATTGTGGCAAACCGATGATGCCGAAAAAGTATTTGCAGCCCATGTGCCTATTGTTTTGGCTGGATTTTTATTGTCTGTTTTGTTGTCGTTGGTTGGTATAATGAGTTACAAAAATAGGAAGTCTCAGTTTGTTTTGGGACGGCTTAACATCATATTAAACTTTATTTTACTAGGATTTTTCGTGTACCGATCGCTAAATGTATCTGGAGAAACGGCGGTTTCTGAGAAAGGTATTGGGATGCTTCTCCCTATTGTTTCTATCGTGTTTTTGGCCTTGGCCAATAAAGCCATCAAGAAGGATGAAGATCTTGTAAAATCTGTTGATCGATTGCGTTAAACCTAACATCTTAGTAGTATTAGTGCGTTAAAAACCCAAAGTGAAAGCTTTGGGTTTTTTTATGAGCCTCCCTTAATCCCTCCGAAGGAGGGAAACACTCTATTGAATATAAAAATTTTCAAGTCCTTCCCTTGGGGAAGGATTTAGGATGGGCTATCGTTTATCAAATTCAATAACTTCCAAATTATCAATCTTTTTTCCATCAATGGTAAAGCGCAGCATGGTGCGTACTTTATGGAAACCATGTTTGCCCACGGCGCCCGGGTTCATGTGGATTAAGTTCAACTTTTTATCGGGCATTACCTTTAAAATATGCGAATGCCCGCAAATAAAAATCCGTGGTGGATTTTGTTTGATTTCACTGTAAACACGGGCGTTGTATTTTGGTGGATAGCCCCCAATATGGGTCATCCAAACATCAATATCTTCGCACATAAACCGGTTGTGCTCCGGAAATTCACCTCTTATTTTGGCATCATCAATATTGCCATAAACTGCTTTTAGTGGTTTCAATTGCTTAATAGCATCGGTGACTTTTAAATCGCCAATATCGCCGGCATGCCACACTTCATCGGCTTGCTTAACGTATTTTAAAATGTCGTTGTCAATATATCCGTGGGTGTCAGAAAGGAGTAAAATTTTTGTCATTTCATTAAACTATTCTTAAAACTTCAAGCTTCCGTCTTCAAGCTTCGGTCTTTGTGTTATCTTTGTGCAGCTACAAAAGTATTAAAACACATTGAGGTATTTTTTAGAACTTTCGTATAACGGCACAGCCTACCACGGTTGGCAAAACCAGCCCAATGCCATTTCGGTGCAAGAAGTTTTGGAAAAAGGTTTGTCAACGCTTTTGGCCGAAAACATCGCCATAGTTGGTGCAGGACGTACCGATGCCGGCGTGCATGCCAGCCAAATGTTCGCTCATTTCGATACGGAAAAGGAAATAAACGAAACCGATTTAGCCTATAAACTCAATTCATTTTTACCAAAAGATGTCGCCATTCACGATGTTTTTAAAGTGAAACCTGAGGCACACTCGCGCTTTGATGCTTTGAGTAGAACTTACTTATATCGCATAGGCCTAAGTAAAAATGTGTTTAATTTCGATTCGGCCTATTACGTAAAACAGCCTTTAAACGTTGAAAAAATGAACGAAGCATCAAAAATCTTGTTGCAGTATAAAGATTTTCAATGCTTTTCAAAAAGTAAAACCGATGTAAAAACGTATTATTGTGATGTGGAGCAGGCCAATTGGTTTTTTAAGGACGGCGAGCTGCATTTTGTGGTGAAAGCCAACCGGTTTTTAAGAAATATGGTGCGTGCCATTGTGGGCACTATGGTTAACATTGGTCTGGGCAAAATTGAAGTGGACGATTTACACCAAATCATCCAATCGAAAAATAGGAGCGAGGCCGGGTTTTCGGTACCGGCGCATGCCTTATATTTAACAAAAATTGAATATCCCGAGGATATAAAATTATAAATGAGCAAGACAAAGGAAAGTATTTTCGATTACCAACTGTTCAAACGCCTATTTGAATACATAAAACCGTATAAAGGTGTTTTTATGGGGCTTATCGTTTTGGTGGTGCTTTTGGCCGTTTTTAGTTCGGCCACGCCATACATTACCAAAGATGCCATTGACGATAGCATCACCAACAAAGAAACCAAAAACTTTTTGTTTTATATCGGGCTCATGTTGGCGGTTTTGGTGTTGCAAACCGTATTCCAATTGCTGTTTATTTACTATGCGGCTTGGTTGGGACAGAATTTGGTGATGGACGTTCGTGTAAAACTCTTCGATCATCTCCTGAAATTCAAAATGAAGTATTACGATAATTCCTCAGTAGGCGTGCTCATTACCCGTGCTGTGACCGATATGGAACGTATCGCCGATATTTTTGGTCAAGGCCTGTTTATGATCGTGCGCGATTTGCTTACCATGGCCGTGGTTTTCGCCGTAATGGTTTACATCAATGTCAAGCTATCGCTAATCGTTTTTGCCATGTTGCCTATTTTGCTATATGCGACGCGGGTATTCCAAAAATACATGAAAAAGGCTTTCGAGGAAGTGCGTACCGAGGTTTCCAACTTAAACTCTTTTGTACAGGAACGCCTTACGGGAATGAAAATTTTGCAGTTGTTCACTCGCGAAGCTGTTGAATACGAAAAATTCAAGGCCATAAACGAACGCCACAAAAAGGGGTGGCTGAAAACGGTTTGGTACAACTCCATATTTTTCCCGATTGCCGATTTGGC
>CAZZDI010000034.1:0-3750 GCA_964653155.1 uncultured Flavobacteriaceae bacterium
CTCAGAAAGCGAACCCAAATGCCCTAAATCCCGGCAAGTTCTTGTCTTTTTCTGAAATGATTAACTTATCTTCAGGAAATCCCCAATCGATATTCAAAGATTCGTCGTTATAAATAATTCCGGATTCTGAAGCTTTATTGTAAAAATTATCGCATTTATATGAAAAAATGGTATCGTCTTCCAAAACCACAAAACCATGGGCAAAACCCCGGGGCACGAATAACTGTTGATGCGTTTCTGCATCTAAAACTATTGAAAAATGTTTCCCGAAGGTTGGCGAACCCTCCCTTATATCGACACAAACATCCAGTACTTTTCCTTTAATTACCCTAACCAACTTGGCTTGGGCATGCTCACCGGTTTGAAAATGAAGTCCTCTTAAAACCCCTTTATTGGATTTTGACTGGTTATCTTGAACGAATTTTGGAGCAATACCCGTTTCTTTTTTGAATACGCCTTCATTGAACGTTTCAAAAAAATAACCTCTTTCGTCGTCAAAGACTTTAGGGGTTATTACAAAACAGCCTTTTAGAGAAGTTTCTTCAACTTTCATTTTCTTCTATTAACTGTTGAAGGTATTTTCCATAACCACTTTTTAGCAAGGGTTGCGCCAAGTTACTAAGCTGGGATTTACTGATGTATCCCATCGCGTAGGCCACTTCTTCAATACAACCAATTTTTTGCCCCTGGCGTTCTTCAATAACCTCAACAAATTGTGAGGCCTGCATTAGTGAAGTGAATGTTCCGGTATCCAACCAAGCAGTTCCCTTATCCAATATTTGGACATTTAATTTTCCTTGGTTGAGATAGGTTTTATTCACATCGGTTATCTCTAATTCCCCTCTTTTGCTGGGTTTAATATTTTTGGCTATTTCAACAACAGAATTATCGTAGAAATAAATACCAGGAACAGCGAAACTGGACTTCGGCTTTTCAGGCTTTTCTTCAATGGAAACGGCTTTATTGTTTTTATCGAATTCCACCACTCCGTAACGTTGCGGATCCTGAACATGATATGCAAAAATAACACCGCCTTTAGGGTCTATATTACTCTGTAAAGCGCTATCTAAACCTGAACCATAGAAAATATTATCGCCCAAAATAAGGGCCACGCTATCGTTTCCAATAAATTTTTCGCCAATAATAAAGGCTTCGGCCAACCCGTTGGGCTGTTCCTGTACAGCGTATTCAAAACGGCAGCCGTAACTGGAACCGTCGCCCAACAATTCTTTAAAACTGGGTAAGTCTTTGGGCGTGGTAATGATTAATATCTCTTGAATGCCGGCAGACAATAATGTGGATACCGGATAGTAAATCATAGGCTTGTCGTAAACTGGCATCAATTGCTTGCTCACCACTTTGGTAAGTGGATACAAACGTGTACCAGATCCGCCTGCTAATATGATTCCTTTCATTTATTTATCGTATTTTCTAAGGTACCACTCAATGGTTTTCTCAATACCTGTTTCAAAATTTTCTTCTGCTTTCCAACCTAATTCACTTTCAATTTTTGAGGCATCTATGGCATATCTAAAATCATGCCCCGGCCTGTCGTTGACAAAAGTTATTTGTTCTTTGTACGACTTCCCTTTGGGCCTTATTTCATCTAAAATTTCACAAATGCTGGTAGCAATATATAGATTGTTTCTTTCGTTATTTCCGCCAATATTATATGTTTCGCCGGACTTTCCGTTTTTAAAGGCAAGTTCTATTCCTTTACAGTGATCCTTAACATACAACCAATCCCTGATGTTTTTTCCGTTGCCATAAATAGGGATGTTTTCATTATTGACAGCCTTTCGGATGATGGTTGGAATCAACTTTTCATCGTGCTGCTTCGGCCCATAATTATTGGAACAGTTCGTTGTAACTACGTTCATTCCGTAAGTGTGAAAGTAACTTCTAACTACAAAATCTGATGATGCTTTTGAAGCGCTATACGGACTGTTGGGCGCATAGGGCGTTTGCTCGGTAAACAAGCCCTTTTCTCCTAAGGTGCCGTAAACCTCATCGGTTGAAATGTGCAAAAAACGAGAACCTACATGCGCTTCTTTTATTTTTTGTGGTGCCTCCATCCAATGGTTTTTGGCCACATCGAGTAAATTGAAAGTACCCAAAACATTAGTGTTTATAAATGCGCTTGGTGATTTTATGGAGTTATCGACATGCGATTCGGCAGCAAAATGAATCACCCCATTGAATTGGTATTTTTCAAATAGTTGTTCAATTAACTTTCTATTGCAAATATCGCCTTCTACAAAAGTATGGTTTTGCTTGTTTTTGACTTCATCTAAGTTCGCCAAATCTCCAGCATAGGTGAGATTATCTAAGTTAACTATATTAACTAATGGATTGTTTGACAAATAATAATTAACAAAATTTGAACCTATAAAACCCGCACCTCCTGTAACCAATAAAGTCATAAGACTATTTTATTTAACTATTTATTTCATTCTGTTCTTTAAGAAACTTCCCTAAACCTAAAAATAAAAAGACTATAAATGTTATTCCGAATAACACTATGGGCAAAACAAACTTCTTTTTATCATGCCACTCCCTAATATCGTAGCCCGATTCCGGGAAATTCGCTATAACATTGACAATGTTTTTTTGAACCGCTTTAATACTATCTATCTTTCTTCTTTGATCTTCATACCTAAGACGTTGCTGTACAACCCTTGATTCGTCAACGATTAAACTTCCTCCTGCTGACTCTGCATCTCCCATATACAAATTGGTCCCTGACCCTGGGATTTGTTCCTTTTCTGACTCATTGATTCTAATTTTCAAATACGCATCAACTAAAGAGTCTGTTTTCTGAACTTGCTGAAGCAGAGTTTGGTCCTTTTTTTCAAGGATATTTTGGTTTGCTTTTAACAATTCATTTAAATATTCATTTTCAGAAATTTGATTTACAAATGCCTCCTCTATTTTTTTATAAATATGCTTATCAGTTGACGCAACGCCTATTTTATGAATATTGAAATTATATGGTGTTAAAGACTCTCTATAGCGATCATAATTCATCTCCAACCTTGAAACAGAGTCTAGTCGCTTATAAAAATCAGAATACATTTCTGCAATGTTATTTTCATCCAAATCGGGCTCAATATAAAACCCTTTTAGGTTTGAGGCTAATTCTGGAGAAATTTTGAACTTTTGGGCTAGTTCTACTGTATCTTTATCAATATTTGCCAATTGATGGAACTGTTTGATATTTTCATAAACCTGACGAGCTGAGTTAAAATTGGTTTCAATAAATAAATTAGCGCCATACAGCTTTTTTGAATTAGAGTCTATGATAAACCCTATAACAACCCCTAGTACCACAGCCCCGGCATACCACGGCAATCTCTTATAAATATGAATCAGTAAAGACAGGATTACTTTATAGATACCAATAAAAATACTCCCTATAAACTTAAAAAACCGATCAAAAGCATTACCAATTAACTTAAATAATTGGCCTAAATCGACTTCTTCAGATTGATTTGGCTGTTGTTGTGGCAAATCTTTACTCATAATTGCAATTTATTAATTTAATATTTGTTCTAATATGGTTCTTGTTATTAAATAGGTGGGCTTAACGCCCGAAGTTCCCAATCCTCCCGATGCCAAAGTTGCTCCGGTTTCCAAAGGGTTATCACTGGCATAATAGGCATATCTTACTTTTACATTTGGCTTTATACTACCCCTTACTTTTGAAGCGGCCTGAATCGCTTTTTGGTAGTGGGCGCCTTCCATTTCAAG
>CAZZDI010000034.1:3850-6741 GCA_964653155.1 uncultured Flavobacteriaceae bacterium
CCCATGATGGAGACCGATTCTACATTCAAATGGATTTGCTTGCCTTTCGCCTTGTAGGGCTTTAGCAGTTCATCAATGGTTTCGTAAGCCTGTTCACCAAAAGCATAATCCATCACCAATATAACCGGTTTTTCTTGCTCTATTTTTGATGGTGCTACCTTAATATCGAGTTTGCTTAAATCGATTTTGGAGGTATCGAATATTTGAACATCGATGTTAGCACCCGATGAATCCTTCAAGTAAATCATTCCTTTACCAAGTGCTTCTTCAGTCACTTTATTGCGTAAAGTTTGATTGTCCTTATTGCTCAAATCTTCATAAAGTGCAAAAATACCTTTAGCATTGGTTTTCGGTTTTAAACTTTGGTGTGCAAAAAGCGTGTTCATTACGCTGTGCATATTCGCACTAATAATATGAATGGGCCGCTCTAACAAACCATTATCAAACAAGGTTTCTTTTATATTATCTGCCCAAATTTCACCGTGAATATGGTGGCCAATACGCTCCCTTAATATAGGGCTGAACGTAATGGTTCTTTTATTAAAATGCACTTGCTCTTCAATAGCCAATTTACCCAACCAATACACAATATGCAACAATCGTTCTGGCTGATTGGGCGTAGCAAACTTATGGTAAATGCTCAATAATTCTTTAAAAGTCCGCCCTAAAACACTGGCCAAATGCGTAATGGCAATTTCGCGCTCTTCTTGGGTAAGCTCATTATTTGCCAAAACAATTTTTTCCAGTTTTTGCCAATCCCGGGTTGTAGCGCCCTGATCGTTAATAAGTACTTTCGAGCTTATTTTGTGCGACTCAACAAACAGAAAGGTTAAATGGGTTAAAATATCGTAAATATCCGATCGCCCTCGGGTAATCTCAATATTCATTTGCTCACCGTCAATCCGGTAGCAATTTCTTCGCCGCTTTTCCGGAATGATAGGCATAAAATGCGAATTGCCGTAACCCTCATCACTGGTTAAATTGATAAAAGTGCACTGCTCTATACCGATGGGAAGTCTATCTATTACATAAAGTAAACCCTCCAATTCGGCTTTTTCTTCGGCAATAGACCCATAAATTTCTGGGCGCAACGTTAGCAACGCTTCCCTTAAAGTTTCGCCCGAAATGCCCATAGGCTTGTAAAACCCGCGGTTGAATAAATGACGCATAGTAATATACATGCGCTCAATGGCGTTCGAGCTTTCTTGGGCTCGCGTTCGTGCATGATGTTTTTTATTACTCATAGTGTCATTAAATACGCGGCAAATATACTATTAATTGTGCGATTTTACCGTTGAAAATGAATCGACAATTTTTCGGTCGTTGGACAGCCTCGGAATTTTATTCTGGCCACCCAATTTACCAACCGATTTCATATACTCCCGAAACCCACCTTCTTTCACTTTCGTGATTTTTAACGGCTGAAGCACCTTACCTTCAATCAAATCGAAATAGTACGAGTTTTGCTTTTGAAGCGATTCGTCCAGTTTCTGTGCCAAAGCGGAAATATTTTCAGGTTCGTTCTCAAACTCAATAAACCATTCGTGGTACGGCAAGCCCTTTTCGGGGTTAATTTGTGGCGCCACGGTAAATTCGGTTACCCTGATTTCGGTGTTTTCAATAGCTTCCTGCATGGCCTGCTCCACTTCCTTTCCAATAACATGTTCCCCAAAGGCTGAAATAAAATGCTTGATCCTACCTGAAACAATCACGCGATAAGGCTTCGTTGAAGTAAACTCAACGGTATCGCCAATATTGTAGCTCCACAACCCGGCATTGGTTGAAATAACCATCACGTAATTTACGCCCACTTCAACATCTTTTATGGTGAGTCGTTTGGGGTTTTCATTGAAAAATTCATCGGCTTTTATAAATTCATAAAAAATACCCGAATTCAATTGAAGCAACATGCCTTTTTGATTCTGTTGGTCCTGAAAAGCAAAAAAACCTTCGCTAGCCGGATAGAGTTCGATGCTATCTACTTTTCGGCCGATTAAATTTTCAAACTTGGCGCGGTACGGTTCGTAATTAACTCCACCGAAAATAAACAGGTTGAAATTTTTAAACACCTCGCCCACTTTTTTGCCCGTTTTCTTCTGAATTTTTTCAAAATACATCTGTACCCACGACGGAATACCCGAAATAATGGTCATGTTCTGTGGTAAAGTCTCCTCGACAATGGCATCGACTTTGGTTTCCCAATCTTCAATACAGTTGGTTTCCCAAGAGGGCAATCGGTTTTTTTGGAGATATTTAGGCACGTAATGCGCCACAATGCCCGAAAGCCTACCCAATTGAATGCCGTTTTGTTCTTTTAAAATGGGGCTTCCTTGTAAAAAAATCATTTTGCCGTCCACAAAACTGATGTTCCCCGTTTCGTGTATGTACATTAAAATGGCATTTCGGGCCGCTTCAACATGGCTGGGCATACTTTCTTTTGTAATGGGAATGTATTTAACGCCCGAGGTTGTGCCCGAAGTTTTTGCAAAATAAATGGGCTTCCCTTTCCAGAGTATGTTGTCTTCACCCGCAACCACTCTTTCCACATAATGTTTCAACCCTTCATAATCCCGCACCGGAACCCGTTTCACGAAATCGGCATGATTATTTATGCTCACAAAATCGTGGTCTTTTCCAAAAGCTGTGCTTGTAGCTTCCGAAATTAAATTTTGAAACACCTTTTCTTGGGTTTCGATAGGGTTATCGGCCCATTTTTTGATGCGCTTATAAACCAATTTCGAAAAAGGTTTAGCCAAAAACGATTTTACTGATGCCATTTATTTGAAGTCTATAAAGTTGGTGGGGTTTATGGGGTAGCCGTCGTTCCAAAGTTCGAAATGCAAATGCGGCCCAGTGGATAGTTCGCCTTCATTTCCTGCGGTAGCTATTAC
>CAZZDI010000034.1:6841-19302 GCA_964653155.1 uncultured Flavobacteriaceae bacterium
ATTTCGCCACTTGCCGGCGGAAACAATATAAAATTTGATACCGAAGTGGCCGATTCAAACAAATTGTACTTGTCTTCTTTATCTACTTTTTCGCGTAAAATGGAATCTTCAGCAATAGGCTTTAAATCCACCTCACTGGCTTCCAACTTTACGGCTTCGACAATGGAGTCTCTATTAAATTCTGAACTACTTATATCGCCCGTTAACACTTTTTTTATCGATTCGTAATAGCGCTCGTTCATGGCAAGTGCCTGTTGTAACGAATCGGTTTTATAAGTAAGCTCGGTGGCTTTCTTCTTTAATGCGGTTGAAGAATAGCCCGGAATATATTCGCGAAGCGGTGTAAACGCAATGATTAAATAGGTGAGCGAGATTAAAAAGATGGCCAATAACGAGCCCATTACAAATACATTGAGTCGCGTTAATTTGAACGACAAACGCTCCTCGAAGGTGTTTTCGTTTAAAATAACCAACCGATATTTATCGAGCAGTTTTCGCTTTATTTTTTTCGGCTCCTTTTTTTTATCGTTCATGCTAAAAACAAAAATAATAGAATTTCTTCAATACACCCCTGTTAAAACTTAGTAAAGCATTGCTCCGTTTGTGCGTTTTGAAAATGCTAAAGTTATGCTGAAAACGTTTTTATTTAAGTTTAATTATTAACTTTGCTGTTAAAATAAAGATATATGAGCTTATATATGTTACCCTTAGCAATCGGCCCATGGCAAATCGCATTAATTGTTGTTGTGGTTTTATTGCTTTTTGGAGGTAAAAAAATACCGGAATTAATGCGCGGATTGGGCAGTGGCATTAAAGAATTTAAGGATGCCAGTAAAGATGAGGAAGCCAACGGCGATAAAAAAGAATAGTACCATTATTCTGAATTGAAAAACAAAAAAGACCAACATAGTATTAAAATTATGTTGGTCTTTTTTATGATTATCCGTATTTGTACCTAAAAGGTTTAATCCGTTAGGTTTGTCATTCCAACGGCAGGAGGAATCTCTGACAGTCAACAGATTGAGATTCTTCATTTCGCACTGCTTCATTCAGAATGAACAAAAAAACATCTACTTAGGTAACAAAACGGATATTCAATTTTTTTTATTGAGTTGCTTCCTTACTACTCTATTTTAACCGTTTTAATAATAGCCTCGAGTTCGAGCATATAATTTCGTTTATCTACCGAGGGCGCAAAGGCAAAGCCTTCAAGTACAACCCAGCGCTTATTAATTTTATCTTCAATGGCGTAATTGATGAACGGGCCGCCCATAAAGGCATTTTTAACGTCCCAAACCCCTTTGGTTTCCAACGTGGGCTTGTTATCCAAAATAGTTTCGCCATGAAACGGCGTATAGGCTTCTTCGGTAGCTAAATACGATCCTTCTGTTGGGCCTTCAATATATTTTTTCCCAATGGAATCCCGTATTCTTATCACTTGGTTTACCACACTATCATTCTTAACAATTGCTGAATAAGGCAGTGCGTAAATCATTAAATTTGTTGTTCCGGTAGTAATATCTTTTCTAATCCAAAAAAAGTTTTCGGCCGACTTCGCTATGCGGTAAATAGAAGGAAAATCGATGGTTAAGTTCAATTTTTCCTTTATGGTTTCAAAACTATGTGGCGATTTTGCCATTTGCCGCTGTCTTTCGGCAATTTCGGCATTGCGGAAAGTTTCTATAATCTTGGCTTCGTTTTCCTGTAAAACCTCAATAACCTCTTCTCTGGTTGCTCCCGAAACGGTAATGACTTTTTGGGGTTTGGCATAGGTGTTTTCTGAAAAATCAATCCCCTTTTCAGCATTTAATTTCACCATTAAAACCGTTCTGTTTTTGGTTACAAAACCCGAAAATACCGCTGGCGGAATCTGGCTGATGGTAAACATAGGCTCGTCTTGCGGCAAACCGTAAATGGGTTTGGCCAGCACAGCCCTAATGGCTTCGCCCACTCGGCCATCCCATATATCGTTTTCGGTAACTACCGAAACGTTGTTTATGGCCCCCGAAGAGTCTTGGATAAAGCGTTCTTCTTTTTTAGATTTTTTTTTGTCGCCACACGATACGAAAAACATAAGGCACACCAATGAAAAAACAATATAACGCATAGTCATTTTTGAATTTTTAAGGAACTATCCTTTCGATATTTTAAGTTTCATTCCCGGTTTTAATTTATTACCACTAATACCGTTCCAATCTTTAATATTTTGAACAGAAACTCCCGAAAATTTTTGTGAAATACTCCAAAGGGAATCTCCAGACTGAACGGTGTAGGTTAATACTTTTCCTGAGATTGGGGTGGGTTTTTTAGATGCAACTTGTGGTGTTGGTGCTGAAACATTAGGCTTTCGCGGAAAAATAGTCAGCCTCTGACCAATTTTTAGGTTATTACTTCGCAGCCCGTTCCAACGCTTTATATCGCTTACCCTAACGCCATACATTCTTGAAATCTTCCCCAAATAATCACCCGATTTTACACGGTATCTTACGCTTTGGTTGGCTTCAATAAGCTGTGGCATGGGTTTTTCGCGTTTATCGAATTCTGCTTTGGCGTAGGCATAAATGGTATCTTCGTTGGTTACAAATGCCCCAATGACATCGCGCGGTAATCTTAATGAGTAATTTTCATCCTTTATAAAGGGAATGATATCCAGTTTATACGACGGGTTTAAAAACTGAAGTTCTTCAATGGGCGTTCCTGTTACCTCTGAAACCTGATCTAAGGTTATCATTTGTTTTACACGAACCGTATCGGTTTCAAAATAGGCCAATTCGGGCTTATATTTTTTAAAACCATGTTGTTCGGCGTATTCAAAAATGTACATATTGGCTAAAAACGCCGGCAAATAGCCTGCGGTTTCGCGTGGTAAATTGTGGCGGATATTCCAGTAATTTTTATAGCCACCCGATCGCCGAATTGCTTTGGTAACGTTGCCCGGCCCCGAATTGTATGCCGCCAAGGCTAAATCCCAATCGCCAAATATCTCGTATAGTTTTGCTAAATATTTTGCCGCGGCTTCAGTCGATTTTATGGGGTCGCTGCGCTCATCAACATAACTACTTACATCCAAACCGTACATTTTTCCGGTGGCGAACATAAATTGCCACAAACCAGTCGCTCCCACTCTAGATTTGGCTCGCGGTTTTAAGGCCGACTCGACAATGGCCAAGTATTTTACTTCCAAAGGAATATCATAAAGATCTAATTCGCGCTCGAACATGGGGAAATAAAAGGCGCTTAAAGTCATTAATTTTTGAAGGTGTTTCCGCCTATGCTTTAAGTAGGATTTGATGACACTTTCTAACGACGGATTGTACTCTACGTTAAAAGGTGTGCGCGCATCGAGTTCTTTCAACCTTGCTTTTAGGGTATCGGTTGGCAGTTCTGGGTAATCAACTTCTTCATACGTCAATTCGGTAACCGATTTGTAAATGGTATCGAAAAGGGCGTTGCTGTATAATTCTTCCAACCATTTTTCGTCCAATTCTAAGGCCAATTCGTTGTCCTTTAAATTTTTTATATCCAAACTATCTGGTTTGGCTTCAATGGCTTTTACTGTTTTTGGTTGCCCGTCAATTATAGAATCTTTTAAAAATTGTTCGGTTTGCGCCAAAACAGTATCAATCGTTTTATTGGCTTGCAACGAAACAGAATCTTTAACCTGCGAAAAGGCGGTTAAGGCATTAAATAAAAGGAAAGTTATAAAAAAACGAAAAGCCATATAATCTATTCAGTTTATAGAACGATAATATGGCTAAATTCGTGTTTTTTCGGGTAATTTAAAAACTAAAACGTTTTTATTCTAAAATTGCAGCAATTCCCGGTAGTGTTTTTCCTTCTAAACTTTCCAACATGGCTCCGCCACCTGTACTTACATAGCTTACTTTATCTTCAAAGCCAAACTGTTTTACGGCAGCCACAGAATCGCCTCCACCAACAAGAGAAAAGGCTCCATTTTTAGTCGCTTCTGCTATGGCGTTACCCAAGGCTATGGTAGCTTTGGCAAAGCTTTCCATTTCAAAAACGCCCAATGGCCCATTCCAAAGAATGGTTTTTGATTTCATTACGGCATCACCGAACATTTCAACCGATTTTGGTCCGGCATCAACGCCTTCCCATCCGTCAGGAATAGCATTGATATCTACAATTTGTGTATTGGCATCGTTACTAAAATCATCAGCAGCAACGGTATCGACCGGGATATAGACTTTTACGTTTTTCTCTTCGGCTTGCTTTAAAATTTCTAAGGCCAATCCCATTTTATCGTCTTCGCAAATAGAATTTCCTATTTTTCCGCCTTTAGCCTTAACGAAAGTAAATGCCATACCGCCACCAATAATCAAGTGGTCCACCTTATCTAAAATGTTTTCGATAATGGTAATTTTTGAAGACACCTTTGCCCCGCCAAGAATGGCCAACACTGGTTTTTCACCCGTTTCCATTACTTTTTTAATACTCTCAATTTCTTGAGCCAAAAGGCTTCCGAAACATTTTTTTCCTTCAAAAAACTGTGCCACAATGGTGGTTGAGGCATGTGCTCTGTGCGCCGTACCAAAAGCATCATTCACATAAATATCGCCTAATTTTGAAAGTTGCTTGGCAAAATTTTCATCACCGGCAGTTTCTTCACTGTGGAAACGCAAGTTTTCCAACAACAAAATTTGTCCGGGCTCTAAATTAGCCACAGCTGCTTCTGCTTTTTCACCAACACAGGCATCAACAAATTTTACTTCAACGCCTAAAACGTCTTCTACTTTTCCAACAATGTGACGTAATGAAAATTCGTCTTGAACGCCTTTCGGTCTTCCTAAGTGAGACATTAAAACACAGCTTCCGCCATCTTCCAAAATCTTAATGATAGTGGGCTTTGCCGATACAATTCGGGTAGCATCGGTTACTTCAAATTTTTCATTTAATGGCACGTTGAAATCTACGCGGATCAGTGCTTTTTTATTCTCAAAATTAAAATCGTTTAGCGTCTTCATGTATAAAATTTTTGTCTTTTTTAAGTAATTGATTCACAAATGTAAGTAATTAAAAAGCTATATAAAATGTGTTTTTTAACGAAAACGATGTAGAATGCAAAGTTTTTTAAAAAAGGAAGGTTTTTCGGTTGCAATGGGTATTTCCAAAGTTCTTTAATTATTAAAATTCGCTTACTTTTGTCTTATGCTTTTTAAGAACGTTTTAGGCCAAACCCACATAAAAAACCACTTAACCAAAAGTGTTGATAACGGACGCATTCCGCATGCCCAATTGTTTATTGGCAAAGAAGGCACGGGCACATTGCCCATGGCACTCGCCTACGCGCAGTACATTTTGTGCGCCAACACCAACGGCGAAAACAATACGGGCAACGAAGCCTGCAACCTAAAATTCAAAACCTTTTCGCACCCCGATTTGCATTTTGCCTTTCCGGTAACCACCAGCGACAAGGTGAAAAGTAAACCCGTTTCCAGTTTTTATTTGGAAGAATGGCGACAACTTTTGGAACAGCAGCCCTACGGCAACTTGTTCGATTGGTACAAATTGCTTGGCGTGGATAACAAACAAGGGCTGATAAGTGTTGAGGAAGCCGGTGAAATTGTAAAATCGCTTGCGCTGAAATCTTATGAAGGCGGCTACAAAGTGATGCTGATTTGGATGGCCGAAAAAATGAACACCCAGTGCGCCAACAAGCTTTTAAAACTGATTGAAGAGCCACCCAGCAAAACGATTTTTTTACTGATTGCTGAAGACGAAGAGCAGATAATAAATACCATCCGTTCGCGTTGCCAAATACTGCGTTTTCCGCCATTGGCCGAAGACGTGATAAAAGAAGCCTTAATCAAGGAATATAATTTGGACGATGCCACGGCCACTAAAATTGCCCACCAATCTAACGGCAACTACAACAAAGCTTGCGATTTGGTGTATCATGATTCTGAAGACACACAGTTTGAAACCTGGTTTATTTTCTGGATCCGTAGTGCGTTTAAGGCTAAAGGCAACAAAGCGGCCATTCACGATTTAATTTCTTGGAGCGAAGATATTGCCAAAACCGGTCGAGAAACCCAAAAGCAGTTCCTTAATTTTTGTTTGGACTTTTTCAGGCAAGCGCTTCTGCTAAATTACAACGCCACCGATTTGGTGTTTTTAGAACCGAAAACCGAAAAATTCAAACTCGAAAATTTTGCGCCTTTCGTTCACGGCAACAACATTATGGAAATTAGCGACGAGCTACAGGACGCCATTTACCATATTGAGCGCAACGGCAATTCTAAAATAATCCTCACCGATTTATCTATTAAATTGACGCGGTTACTCCATAAAAAAGAGCAATAAAAAATCCTGACAAACAAACGCTCATCAGGATTATATTATTTTGATTTCAAACCCGATTACTCAGATTTTTCGTACTCTGCGTTTAATGAATCCAAAATCGTTTGGGTCAAATCGTTTTGCTCTTCTCCAAAAAGCACTGTGGCTGCGGCATCACTGGTTCCTAAAATATAAGTATAACCATTCAATTTTCCGTAGTCCTTTACAAAGTCTTTTACTTTTACGATTGCAGAATCAATTTCAGCTTGAAACTCTTGGGTTAATTGTTGGTTCTCAACTTGCATTTGCTGTTGCAATTGTTGTTGTTTTTCTTGCAGGCCAGCCATTAATTCTTGTTGCTTTTTTTGCGACGAGCGTTGTGCTTCTTTTTGTGTTACCTGCACTTCGGCTTGAAAAGCCCTGCCGATACTATCCGCTCTTTTTCTAAAACTCTCCTCTTTGGCTTGAAATTTAGCTTCAATATCCTTTTTTGCTTGGTACTCATTAATTACCGTACCATTATCAATAAAGCCAATCTTGTTTGGTTTTTGGCAAGATGCTAAAACTAGCATGGCCACAAATACATAAATAACATTTTTCATCGTATTGTATTCTTAATTTAGGTTGTTGTTTTTGATGCGCACAAATGTAACAAAGTAAAGCAATATGCAAAGCTGAATTATCACGAAATTAGCATATAAACGAAAATTATCGAATAAACATTTACTTATAACGCTTTTCTATTAAAAACAAACCCAAATAAAGCCTTTTAAGGCCTTTTTAAACTTCAGCAATAAAGATGTTCTTATGAGAGCACAACAAGCCATCTGAGCGCCTCAAATGGATTTTTAGTTGTTTTTCACGACATAAATTAACGAAGAAGCCTCTTTTGTAAAGCAAGCTTTAATGTTTGAAACCAAACCGACACAAAAACCCTTAACCGGATTCATTTTTCCAGTTTTATATTTTTCTGAAAGCAAACTCACATAAAACGCATCAAACCACATCGGTTTGGTTTTTACAACTTCCAAAGAAAAACTGTTCATTAATTTTGAAACTGATTCTCTATTAAAATGCCATAAATGTCTTGGCACATCATAAGCGGCCCAAAAGCTTTTATAATGTTGGGCATCGTAACTTTTATAATTCGGTACGGCAATAATCAAAGTCCCGTTTGGTTTTAATAATTTTTTAAAAACCAACAAGTCTTCTTCCAAATTTGGTAAATGTTCCAAAACATGCCAAAGGGTAATCACATCGAAACTATGTTCCTTAAATTTTGAAAGTTGATCGGCATCAAAAACAGAATCATTTGTTTTTTTATTGGCTATACCCCTAGCCTGTTCGTTAGGCTCTATTCCAAAAACATTCCAATTGTTTTTTTGTGCGGTTTGTAAAAAATCGCCCGTGCCGCAACCAAAATCCAAAAGTGTTTTTTCACCTTCGGAAAACCGATTGATTAAATTCAATTTATTTTTTAAAGAAAAGGAACGAACTAAATGATACGCCTTTTCAAAAAGGTTTCGTTTGGAATCGGTATGCGAAATGTAATCTTCGCTTTCGTAATATTCAGGTAATTTTTCTGGAGAAGGTTTTGGATGGGTCTCCAAAAATCCGAATTTTTTACTTTCCAACAACTGAAAATCTTCTCCAGAAACGGAATAATCTTTTAAGTTTAAATAAATTTTTTGGTTGTTTTTTATTGCCACGAATTCACGAATATGCTTTACCAATAATTAAAATTCTGTCTTCGCAGAAACGATAAATTACTGTTTACCGCCAACTGAATACTGCGTACTTTTTTTGATGTTCCACGTGGAACGTATATTAAAATTTAATTTTATCGGCCCATATAAACCAATAAAACGGAAATATCGTTTGGCGACACACCACTAATCCGCGAGGCTTGGGAAACCGTTGTAGGTTGGATTTTTTTCAATTTTTCACGTGCTTCGAAGCTCATCGATTTGATTTGTGAATAGTCAAAATTCTCTGGGATTTTCACATACTCCAAACGACTCAACTTGTCGGCATTGTTTTTTTCCTTAGCGATATATCCAGAGTATTTCACTTGAATTTCGGTTTGCTCAATAACTTCTCTATCCAAATTATTATCCTGAATGTAACTTTCGACAGCCTCCACTTTCCGAACATCATCCATTTCAATATTGGGGCGAGCAAATATTTTAAAAAGTTTACCCGATTGTTTTACGGGAGCAGAATCTTTACTCTCTAAAATCGGGTTTATTTCTTCTGGCTTGACACTTAAATTTTGGAAAAAATCGACAAATTTTTCAGCCGATTCGTGCTTCTCTTCCATCCGCTTTAATCGCTTTTCAGAAGCTAAACCTATCTCGTATCCTTTTGGTGTCAATCTTAAATCGGCATTATCTTGTCGTAAAAGCGTTCTATATTCCGCCCGCGATGTAAACATTCTATATGGTTCTTCGGTGCCTTTTGTAATCAAATCGTCAACCAAAACCCCAATATAAGCTTCATCTCTTTTAAGCGTAAAAGCATCCTTTTCCTGAACTTTTAAACTCGCATTGATTCCAGCCATCAAACCTTGCGAAGCTGCTTCTTCATAACCCGTAGTACCATTAATTTGTCCAGCAAAATACAGACCATCAATCAACTTCGTTTCTAAGGTATGCTTTAGTTGCGTTGGCGGAAAATAATCATATTCAATTGCATAACCCGGTCTGAAAAATTTCACATTTTCAAAACCTTTTACAGATCGCAAAGCTTTAAACTGAACATCTTCTGGGAGCGATGTTGAAAAGCCATTTACATAAACCTCTACCGTATTCCATCCTTCAGGTTCAATAAACAATTGATGCCGATCCTTATCTGCAAAACGATTGATTTTATCTTCAATTGACGGACAATAACGTGGCCCCAAACTTTTAATCCTGCCATTAAACATGGGCGATCTATCAAAGCCTTCTCGAAGCAAATCATGAACCAATTGGCTCGTATAAGTCATGTAGCACGAACGTTGATTTTCCAACGGTTTAGTCACATCCAAATAAGAGAATTTTTCAGGGTTATCATCACCTGGCTGTTCGGTCATTTTAGAATAATCCAAACTTCTGCCATCTACACGAGGCGGCGTTCCGGTTTTCATTCTACCGGAATCAAAACCTAAATCCACCAACTGTTCCGTAATTCCGGTAGCGGCTTTTTCTCCCGCTCTACCTCCTCCAAAATTTTTATCGCCAATATGGATTAACCCGTTTAAGAATGTCCCATTGGTCAACACTACAGATTTGGCTTTAATCTCAATTCCCAATGAGGTTTTAACCCCAACCACTTTTTCATTTTCAATAAGAAGTCCGGACACCATTTCCTGATAAAAATCAAGATTGGGCGTTTGCTCCAAAAGCATTCTCCAATCTTCAGCAAAACGCATTCTATCGCTCTGCACCCTCGGACTCCACATCGCAGGCCCTTTAGATTTATTAAGCATTTTAAACTGTATGGCAGACGTATCTGAAACGATACCGCTGTAACCACCCAAAGCATCAATTTCACGAACAATTTGCCCCTTGGCAATACCACCCATGGCAGGGTTGCAGGACATCTGTGCGATGTTCTGCAAATTCATTGTCACTAACAAGGTTTTGCTTCCCATGTTGGCAGCAGCAGCAGCAGCTTCGCTACCTGCGTGCCCGGCTCCAACCACAACAACATCATAAACTTCGTTAAACATAAATCTTGGATTTATTTTAATATGTTCCACGTGGAACAATTAAATTTAAGTTTGCAAATATACGGCCAATAGTTCAATTTCTATTGAATCTTGACAAGTAGTAATTCTCCTTATCTCGCATCAATTTTGCTTCATCATCAGTCTTATCTTTATAGCCACAATAATGAAGCACGCCGTGGATAATAACACGTTTTAACTCCTCTTCAAACGACACATTAAACTCGTTAGCATTATCCTTAACACGTTCTACAGAAATGAATATATCTCCTGCAATGGTCTTTCCAAACGAATAATCAAAACTAATAATATCCGTCAAAGTATCATGGTTGAGATATTCAACATTGAGCTTATATAAATAATCGTCATCACAAAACACATAATTGATTTCTTCAAGTTTGTGTTTTTCGTTTGAAATAGCATTCACAACCCAATCTGAAATGGCCTGTTCTGAATCCAATATAAAATCCGTTTCGTAATTGAAATTAATCATTTTGCTTGAAATATTTCTGAACCTTTTCTTTATAAACCGGCTGCAAAGGTAGAGCTTGTTTGTTTAATATTTCGGTGGTTTGAAAATATTCTTTTGCCGTTGGCACTTGATTATTTACAGCGCCAGAAAATTGTTTTTTGCTGACTTCAGCTTGTCGCCTTTCTTCCTCCCCTTGTTGATGAGTAGCATTCTGCATCTTTAAAAGCTGATGTTTTAACTCCATCATTTTTTGAAGCGTTTGATTGGCAAACCCTTTGTTCAACAATTCCAATTCTATGTTTTCCATTTTTCGTACCAACGCATCACCATTTCCATCCAATCCGTCTTTCTTAATTTTTTCTTCAAGTTGCTGACGTAACTGCTGCTGCTGCTGATAGATTTCATAAAGCAGTCCATTCATGTCTTCCTGACTTCCTTCACCTTGGCCGCTTGACTTGCCATCCTCACCTTGTTGCTCGCCACGCTTTCCTTTATTTCCTTCTTCGCCTTCCTTTTCTCCTTCCTTTTCTCCCTGACCTTGTTGCTTACCTTCACCTTCCTTTGGTTTACCCTGTTCTCCCTTTTTCATCCCCTGCTGCATCATTTGGTTCAACTGCTCTTGGCTCATAATAATATCGGGCAACTGCATATCGCCTTGTCCACCTTTTCCAGCCGACATGCTCAAACTTTCCTGCATATTGTCCAGAATATCGCTTAAAATATCAGCTAAATTGTTAGCTGAAGTCACAGCGAACTGCTGATTAGAAATACCTTGATACAATTGATTCTCGGCAAGTAAACTCATAGCCTTATCCATATTATAAAATACATCGGTAATCTCTTTATTGACTTGTTCGGAAATTTTGGGCTGTCGTAAGGAAAGCGCAAACAAACTATCATCAACATGCTCAAAATGCTCTTTTAAGTCATTTTGTTTAACCAAATAGTAAGCATACTTGTTGTGACTACTTTCAATA
The DNA here is from genome assembly GCA_964653155.1 of uncultured Flavobacteriaceae bacterium. Lineage (GTDB taxonomy): Bacteria > Bacteroidota > Bacteroidia > Flavobacteriales > Flavobacteriaceae > Flavisericum. The sequence continues at coordinate 18,300 of CAZZDI010000034.1, forward strand.
GTTTTGAATTGATTCATCAACGCTTCCTGATCAAACGAAAACAACACCAAGTTATCTAAAATTTGACGAAGGGTTTCCATGTCTTCCTGCATCTGCTCACCGCCACCAGCTTGCATGGCGCCCTGCATCTGTTCGCTCATTTGCTTCATCTTTTGGGCTGCCTTTTTTTGACTTTGTTTTGCTTTTTGTAATGACTCACTGGATTTGTTTTGTTCAGAATTTTCTTCGTTTTCAGAAGGCGGTTGTTGCTCCATTTGCTCTAATTCGTCAGCCGCTTTTTGTTGCTCAGCATCGACTTCGTTCTCATCTAATTTGTCACGTGGAATATCGATTGGCTTTTTTAATTGATTGCTTTCTTTTTCCAAAGCCTCCATTTCTTGTTTGTATTCCTCGAACTTTTCATTTAATTCATCTTGCTTTTCTTTTGTATTTTCTTCCTTTGGTTTATTGGATTGCTCTTCTTGTTCGTCTGCCAATTTATCTAAATCATCCCGCAATTTTTCCAACTTCTTTTCAACATAAAATCGTTTGGTCAATTCTAAAAGCTGTTCTAAACTTCGCTTTTTATTTTTGTTTTGTTTTGCTAAATCATCCAATTTATTGATGAGTTCCTCTTGACTCATTTTCTCCTGAAGCTTCTCTATTTCCTTTAGTAACTTTTCGTCCTTTTTTAGCTTTTCTTCGTTCTCTTTTAAACGCTCTTTGAGTGCTTCCTTAAATTCATCCTCTTCAGGGTTTTCCTTTTGGAACTCTTCCAAATTATCCTTTAATTTTTGGTTGAAATGCTTCATCATGTCATCCTGTTGCTTTTGTCGCTTAAAAAACGATTCCAGCTTTTTCTTGTCATTAAAGTTTAAATTCGATTTCTCCTTTTGTATTTGCGTTAACTCATTCAATTCCTTTTCCTGCTCGTCAAACTTTTCCAAAGATTTATTCAAATCCTGAATGGTTTCCCCTTGCTCCTTTAACCGTCGCTGCTCTTCCTCATATTGCGTGCGCTTCC
>CAZZDI010000035.1:0-2884 GCA_964653155.1 uncultured Flavobacteriaceae bacterium
TGGACTATTACTGATTTGTGTATCGACACTGATTTTTCTGCAGATTTCAACTTAGAAAAACCAGAAGACATAACACACAACCAGCCTAACGACCTAGAAATTGAAGCCTGTAATTACACAGACCAAGAGGCTATCAATTCGGCTTTCAATGACTGGGTAGCAGCCCAAACAGCTGCCATTGCTCCAAATGGAGGGTGCAACCTAACTTATACAAATACGAGTGCGGAAATTACCATTCCTCAATTTTGTGAAGGTGGAATTGTAACCGTAACTTGGACTATAACTGATTTGTGTGATACCGTTACCGAATCGGCAGATTTTGAAGTTATCGCTCCGCAAACAGTAGAATATAACGCCCCACAAAACGATTCTTCAACCGCTTCAGAATTTGATCACCCCGATGCCAATATTGCCCAACAAAACCTCGATGATGATATTGCTGCTTGGGTAACGGCTCAAAATGAGGCCATAACCAATAGTTTAACCGGAGGCTGCTCCCCTACTGTTACAAACAATTTTACAGATCAATCCATTTCATTCTGTAGCTCAGGAAGCATTACCATTGCATGGACAGTTGAAGATGCATGTAGCACTACAACCCCAACAGCTACCTACAACTTTACACAACCAGACGGAATTAGCTTTACAGACCCTAATAGCAAGACCGTAAACACCTGCGATTTTTTCAATGAAGATGCGCAAATAGCACAGAACGAACTTAATGATGCTATTTCTACTTGGGTTAACGAACAGACCGATATTATAAACAATAGTCTTTCTGGAGGATCACCCGATGTAACACACGATTACAACAACGAACCTATCGACCTTTGTGAAGGTGGAAGCATAACCGTAAAATGGACTATTGATGATATTTGTGAAACCATCAATATAGCGGCTACCTACAACGTAGTACCTGCCGATGCCATAACCCACACCGCTCCGACTGATTTAAACGCACAGTCCTGCGATTACGCCGACCAAAATGAGCTAAACGAAGCCTTTAATACTTGGGTAACGGAACAAACCGAAGCCTTTGCTATTACCGGAGGCTGTAGCCCAACATTAACAGACAACAGTGCCGCTGCCACCATCCCACAACTTTGCGATGGCGGAACAGCGACTGTAACATGGAGCATTACCGATCTTTGTGAAACCTTTGAGGTATCCGCTGATTTTAAAATAACTTCAACGGCTACTGCAACATTTACAGATCCAACTGACGATACTTCTGATGCTTGTGAATTTGGTACGGATGATTTAGAAAGTGCGCAACAAAATTTAGATGCAGATTTATTAGCTTGGGTTAACACCCAAACCCAAAATATTAACGACAGCTTTTCTGGAGGTTGTTCTCCAACGGTTTCAAACGATTTTGAAAATCAAACTATCGACTTCTGCACTAGCGAAGCTATTACCGTCAATTGGGAAATAACTGATTTATGTGATACCATAAAAGTAAGTGCCACTTACACTTACACAGCTCCCGATGCTCCTTCATTTGTAGAAAATCTTCCTACCGATGTAACCGTTGAATGCGATGCGGTTCCAACTGCCGATGTATTAACCGCTTCAAATTCTTGTGGTGTTATCGATGTAAACTATACGGAAGATAGAACAGACGGAGATTGCCCTAGTACTTATACTCTCTTAAGAACTTGGAGCGCAACTAATATTTGTGGCGTTGTAACTACGCATCAGCAAACCATTACCGTGCAAGACACCACAGCGCCAGTACTTTCTTTACCCAATAACGTAACCGCCGAGTGTAGTGATGATTTAACACCAATAGCTTTTGGTGAAGCTACAGCAACCGATAATTGTGACGCAAATCCTGTTATTACTTATGAAGACAAGATAACCAACGGTTCGTGCCCAGGCGATTACACCATAATCCGTACCTGGACAGCTACCGATGCCTGCGGAAATGTAGCTACTGCCGACCAAACTATTTCTACATCTGATACCACAGCACCAGTATTCGATCAAACTACGCTTCCTGGAAATGTAGTAGTAGAATGCTCTGGAATTCCAGAACCTGAAATATTAACAGCAACCGATAACTGTGGTACTGCTATTGTTACCGTTGATGATGCAATAACAGAAGGAAACTGCGCCGGAAATTACGTTATCACGAGATCATACACCGCTACGGACGAATGTGGAATTACCAATACCCATGTTCAAACCATTACGGTTCAGGACACCACGCCACCAGTGTTTGTTGAAGATTTTCCTTTAGAAAGAATCGTGGTTGAATGTGATGCCATTCCAACGCCAGAAACCTTAACGGCTACCGATACTTGTGGTTCGGCTACTGTTTCAGTAAGCGATACAAGAACCGATGGCACTTGCACAAATAATTATATTTTGGCTCGTACATGGACGGCTGAAGACGAATGTGGATTAACAACAACATTCACACAAATCATCACCGTACAAGATACCACGCCGCCAACATTTGTGGAAACTTTACCACGTGATGTTACAGTAGAGTGCGATGCCATTCCTGATGCTGAAACCATAACAGCAACAGATAATTGTGGAGATGCCGCAGTAACTGTAAACGATGTAAGAACCGATGGTAGTTGCCCTAACAGCTACACCATAACACGTACTTACACAGCAACCGATGAGTGTGATTTAACAACTACACATACGCAAATCATTACGGTGCAAGATACGACTGCTCCTGTGCCTACAACAGCTTATGAAGAAACCATAAGCACCAGTTGTATTGATATTGAGGCTGCACCGGAATTGGAGTTTGCCGATAACTGTTCAACCAACGTTATTGTAGAATTTGAAGAAACCAGTACATTCGAAGAAGGCGTTTTTGCAGATTATCAAATAATAAGAACTTGGACGGTACGTGATGCTTGTA
>CAZZDI010000035.1:2984-12461 GCA_964653155.1 uncultured Flavobacteriaceae bacterium
CGATTTACTGGGTTTGAAGATGGCTGCATGAACGTTACCGACGTTACCATGGTTATTGATGCCAAATGTAAAGTATTGCCATGCGGGGAGAGCGATGTAGTTATTTCAAAAGCCATTACCCCTAATGGAGATGGCAAAAACGAGACCTTTGATATTGAAGGCATCGACCTTTGCGGTTTTGTTGCCGAAGTGAAGATATTTAACCGTTGGGGAGCTCTAGTGTATGAATCGAACAACTATACCCTAGGAAGTTTGAGAACATCAGGTTTAACTGGTGATTGGGATGGAAGTGCACCAAAATCCTCTTTTGGAAATGCAGGCAAATTACCAAACGGCACCTATTATTACATCATAAATTTAAGAGATAGTGGACTCAGTCCATTAACAGGCCCCATATATTTAGGAACCAAATAAACATTAACCTATGAAATGAACCTTAACGGTATTTCGAAATTTAGCCGAAATGGTTGTTATGGTGAATGACATCTGAAAAATCAGGAACGTAAAATTTAAACAGATGAAATTTATTAAAACTAATATAATTGTTATTGCACTATTTAGCTGTTTTTATTCAGTGGCGCAACAGCTACCGCAATTTACGCAGTATATGTACAATACCATCTCTATAAACCCAGCCTATGCCGGTAGTAGAGAAGCGCTTAGTATTGTTGGTTTGCACCGTAGCCAATGGGTTGGTTTTAAGGGCGGGCCAATAACACAAACCTTGTCTATCCATACCCCCTTAAGGAACGACAGGATAGGGTTGGGCTTGTCATTCATTGAAGACGATTTAGGTCCACAAAACTTCTCATATTTATATGGTGATTTTTCATACTCCATTCCAACGGCATGGGACGGAAAACTGGCATTTGGTTTAAAGGCAGGATTCACCCACTTTAGCTTCGATACCGATTTCCGTTTAGATGAAGCTAACCAAAACGATCCGTTAATTTATGGAACATCAGATAGGTGGTCTCCAAATATCGGTGCCGGGGTTTATTGGAGTAATGACCGTATTTATGCTGGACTATCTACTCCAAGAATTCTAAATAATGATTTGAATAATGAAAATGAATTTGAAGCTTTAGAGCGTATAAGTTATTATTTCACGGTTGGCGGTGTTATTGATATAAATCAATACATTAAATTCAAACCTGCTGGTTTAATAAAAGCCACGAACGGTGCGCCGGTTTCTTACGACCTTACTGCCAACTTCCTTTTCAACGAAAAGTTCTGGTTGGGCGCTTCGTATCGAATCAACGAATACACCGCAGCCATTGGTGGCATTGCAGATTTTCAGGTATCGAGACAATTGCGTGTAGGTTATGCATATGAAAAACCTATTTCTGAAATTGCCGATTACACCACCGGAACCCACGAAATTTTATTGATTTACGAATTCAAATTCATAAACTCAAAACTCAAGTCTCCAAGATATTTCTAATACTAATGTTCTATGAACTTTAAAAATTACATATTAGTTGGTATCGGAATCTTAATGAGCATTTCGGTGTTTTCCCAACAAGGAAAACAAAAAAGAGCCGATACCCTGTTCAACAAATTTTCGTTCGTAAAAGCGGCCAAAGTTTATACCGAACTGGTTCAAAATAATTACAACCGAGATTATGCCACCCGAAAATTGGCCGATTGTTATGCGCTTTTAAGAGACCCCAGAAATGCCTCTCGATATTACAAGAGTGTAGTAAAGCAAAAAAACGTTCCGGTTGAATATTATTACAAATACGCCCAATCGTTGCGGGGTATGAAGAAATATGACGAATCGCAAATCTGGCTTCAGCGGTTTAAAGATTCTGGTGGTGTTGTAGATGCCGACGATTTTTCAAAAGACATCAATTTTATCACCAGTGTATTTGGTGCCAAACAACAATATTTTTTAGACCGCGTTCGGTTCAATTCCAAATACAGCGATTTTGGTGCTTTCGAGCATAATGGAAAAGTATATTTTGCCTCCTCTCGTGATGAGGGCGTCGCCATTAAACGGGTGTATGGCTGGAACGAGCAACCCTTCCTTGACGTTTACGTTACCGAAGCGGGCAGCAGGCGCAATGTGGACCATACCGCCAAGTTAAAAGGCGATGTCAATTCCATTTATCACGATGGCCCCGTTACCATTACCAAAGATGGAAAAACCATGTATTTTTCCCGTAATAATTTTAAGGACGATATTGAGGTGAAAAGCAAAGGCGGCCTCACCAATATGAAAATTTATCGGGCTACTTTAGTCGATAGTGTTTGGACCAACATTGAAGATTTATCCATAAACGGCGATAATTTTTCAACCCAACATGCGGCATTGAATAAAGACGACAGCAAACTGTATTTTGCTTCAGACCGCCCCGGCTCTGTTGGCGGATCGGATATTTGGGTGGTTGATATTTTTCCCGATGGAACTTTAAGAAATTTACAAAATCTAGGCGATGTGGTAAACACCAAAGGCGCTGAAGGCTTTCCATTTATAAATAATGAAGATATTTTGTTTTTCTCATCAGATGGACACACAGGCCTTGGTTTGCTCGATATTTTCGCCACAATTAAAGACGAGGAAGATGGATCGGCCATTGTCGATGTCATCAACCTGGGGGTTCCGGTAAACTCCAACAGTGATGACTTTGCTTTCACGATGAATCAAGATGGTATTACGGGTTATTTTGCTTCAAACAGACGTGGAGGCCGTGGCAGCGACGATATTTATGCCTACCACAGAGAACCCGTTTTACATGTTGAGGGCGTGGTTACCGATGCCATTAACTCTAACCCCATAAAAGGCGCAAAAATTACGCTTTTTGACGAAAACGATCAGCCTGTGGCAGATATGGAAACAGACGAGAATGGCTATTACCAAATTAACATAGACCGAAATAGAGACTATAAAATTGTAGCCAGCCAAGACCAATATATTGACGATTACAGAAAGTTTACTTCAAAAAATATTCAAACGGAACTCATCACCATCAACGCTAATTTGTTGCTCAATCCGGTACAGGATGTGGTAAAATTGGCCAAACTGGATTTGAACACTATTTATTTTGATTTCGATAAGCACACCATTAGAAAAGATGCTTCGGCAGAATTGGATAAAATTGTGAGCTTGATGAAAAACGATTATCCCGATATGGTTATCCGTATTGAATCACATACCGATTCGAGAGGAAAACTGTCGTACAATGATAAACTATCAATCGACAGAGCCAATGCCACCTACGAATATTTAATTTCAAAAGGCATCGCTCCAGAACGCATTACCGAGCACCAAGGTTTTGGCGAACGCCGATTAACCAACGGTTGCGAAGATGGCGTAAATTGTGAAGAAGAACAACACCAAATGAACAGACGTACCCAATTTATTGTGGTAAAAATGGAATAAAAAATTTAGGATTTTTTAATTAAATAAGTCCCCATGAAATTAAAAAACTACATAGTAACCTACTGCATAATTTTGTTGGTATTTAATATAAATGCCCAAGAAGGCTTATTAAAAAAAGCCGACAATAAATTTAATAAATATGCTTTTGTAGATGCGGCCGAAGCCTACAAAGAACTTATTAAAAAAGACTACCATATAGATTATGCCACGCAAAAATTAGCCGATTGTTACGCCTATTTGCGAAATCCAGAACAGGCCGTTATTTATTATAAAAAAGCCGTACAAAACGAAAATGTACCCATTGGTTATTACTATAAATATGCCCAAGCCCTTCGTGGTATAAAGAACTATAAGGAATCGCGAATTTGGTTGGAGAAATTCTATAAAGCTGGCGGTAAAATTAACGAAAGCCTGTACAGTAAAGATGGCGAATTTCTAAATTCCATCATTAATGCCGAGCACCAATATTTTCTTGAAGACGTCAATTTTAATTCAAAATTAAGCGAATTCGGTGCTTATGAAAACAACGGCAATTTGTATTTTGTTTCGTCGCGAGATGAAGGCGTTGCCATAAAACGTAAGTACGCTTGGAACAAAGAACCTTTTTTAGATGTTTATGTTACTGATAAAAATGCGTTGGACACCATTAAAATTGACCATAACAACAAACTAAAAGGTAAAGTGAATTCGGTTTATCATGATGGCCCAGTAACCATCACCAATGATGGCCAAACGATGTATTTTTCAAGAACCAATTTTATAAAAAACACTTTAAGTCGCGATAATTCGGGAATTTCAAGCCTTAAAATTTACAAAGCGACGCTAATTGATGATACTTGGACAAACATTGAAGAGTTACCATTTAACGACAACAATTATTCCAACGGGCACCCTGCTTTAAGCGCCGATGGAACTAAATTATATTTTGCTTCCAACATGCCGGGCGGGTTTGGTGGCACCGACCTTTATTATGTTGAAATTAATAATGATGGCACTTTCGGAAAACCCCAAAATTTAGGCAGCACTGTAAATACAACCAAAAACGAACGTTTTCCTTTCGTTGATAGTGAAGGAACACTTTTCTTCTCATCTGATGGGCACCACGGTTTGGGGCTGTTAGATATTTTTGTTGCCATTTTGGGTGAAAACGATAATTTTGTTAACGTGGTAAATCTCGGCGTTCCGGTAAATTCCAGCAAAGACGATTTCTCCTTTTTTATAAATGAGGAAGGTACTTCTGGTTATTTTGCCTCCAATAGAAATGGTGGTATGGGCAGCGACGATATTTATGCTTTCAACAGAAAATCGCGCATAAAACTGGAAGGCACAATTTACGATGCAGAAAACAACGCCCCTATAACCAATGCCTTGGTCACTTTAATGGATTCCAAAGGAAATAAAATCGCATCATTCCCAACGGATGAAAACGGAAAATACGAGATCAACATTAACCGAGATTCAGATTATAAAGTTAATATTTCAAAAGCAGGTTATGTAAACCTAACCGCTCCTATAAGTTCAAAAAACATAGCTCCGTCGGTTGAAAGCCTAACAATGGATTTTTCATTGCAACCTAACGCCAAGCCCGAAAAAGAAGAACCGATTAGCGATCTAGGCCCTATTTATTTTAATTTTGATAGTGCCAGCATCAGAAATGAAGACTCTGAAGAGTTGGACCGCATAGTTGATTTGATGCAAAATAAGTACCCGGAAATGACTATTGAAATTCAATCGCATTCCGATTCAAGGGGCCCATCAGCATATAATTTGGTTCTATCTGAAAAACGAGCTAAATCGACTTATGATTATTTAATTTCAAAAGGGATCAGCACCAACAGAATAGTATCACACAAAGGTTACGGCGAAGATAAATTGGTAAATGGTTGTGACGGCACTATTAAGTGTACCGAAAACCAACACCAACTTAACAGACGAACCAATTTTATAGTCATAAAGATTAAATAAAATTTCAACAACAAGCCCCGGTTTTTCCGGGGTTATTTTTTGCCGTACTTTTTGTCTACTATTTTTTTTTGTGATCAATATTTTACTTAAAAGCATTAATGGTTTTGTTTTCCTTTTACTAAAATGTGCTATATGGAACCGAAACACAAAATACCACAACATATTAAAAAAGAAGTAAAAACGGCACTGAGTTATTTTCCCGAACTAAATGATGTTCATATCGAATTTAAGTTCAAGAGGAATATCAAAAAATCGACGATGCAAGCCCAACCTAAGTTTGCCAGTTTTTTTAAGTCGAGAAAACATAGAAGTTACGTTATTCTAATCAGTGAAACCTTTAAAATTTCAGATAAAAAATTCTTGACAAAAAATATCCCTTCAGATATATTCGTTGGTTGGATTGGACACGAATTGGGCCATATCATGGATTACCAAAATAGAAGCAACTTCAACCTTATTGGGTTTGGTATAAAATATTTAATTTCTGAAAATCACATTGTGGAAGCCGAACGCACCGCCGACACTTACGCAGTACAGCATGGCATGGGTGAATACATTTTAAAAACGAAAAATTTCATATTAAATCATGCCGACATCACTGCTATTTACAAAGCACGGATAAAAAAATATTATCTATCTCCCGAAGAAATTATGGAACTAGTAAACAACAAAGAAGCAGTACCTTCAGTCTAGTTTATTTACAAAATTTTCCCATTCGGCAAATTTTTCTTCTTTCATAACACGCTCCATTTTTACTTGTCCGCCTTTTTTCTTGTTTTTGGCATTCCATTCATGAAAAACCTCTGGGCTTACTAATTTTACTTTCACACCGTTCAACGCTTTGCTTCTGGCTACTTTATAGTTTTTATTAGCCTGTTTTAAGGTGTTATCTAAAGTTTCGGCTACTTTCTCTGTATTCAAATCTTGGTTATCAGCTCCCAAATACCAAAAATGGTAAAATTCGCCATCGTCAGCTCGTTTAGCACAAATGGTATATTCTGGAATTTTGGTTGAAAACTGTTCCTCTAAAACACGCATGGCGTCGTCCATTTTATTAACTGATAATTGTGAACCCACCGTATTTAAAAAGAACTTGGTTCGCCCGGTTATTTTTATTTCGGCACGTTCAATATCCGTAAATTCAATAGTATCACCAATAATGTAGCGCCAAGCGCCACTCACCGTACTTATAATGAGCACATAATCTTGATTAAGCTTTACTTGGGAAAGATTCACTGAAGGCGCATCCTGCACCAACGAGCCATCTTCGTTGATATATTCGGGTTTAAAGGGCACAAACTCAAAATAGATGCCGTGTTCGGTATTGAGTTGCATGGCATCGGTGTCTGGTCTTACTTGTGTAGCAATGTAGCCCTCGGAAGCCAAATACGTATCTATTACAGTGACCTCCTTCCCCATTAGCGCTTTAAAACTTTTTTCGTAGGGGCCGAAAGCCACACCGCCCGAGGTGTAAACTTGAAGGTTGGGCCAAATATCGTGGATATTTTCCAGGTTGTGATACTCTATCACTTTTTGAAGCATAAGCTCTATCCACGACGGAATGCCACTTAAGGCACCAATATCCCACTCTTTAGCGCGTTTGGCTATATTCAAAACCCGTTCGTCCCAATCGTCAATTTGTGCAATGTCTTCTCCCGGTTTGTAATAGCCTCTAAACCAAAACGGAATATTGCTGGCACTAATGCCGCTAATTTCACCTTCCAAAAAAGCATCGTTTTTTTCCAAATCGGTAGAGCTTCCCAGCATCATGATTTCCTTTTCGAAAAAATCAGCTGGCAAATCAAAATTTTTTAGTGACAAAACTTGTTTGATTCCTGATTTTCGGATAGCCTCAATCATATCGTCGGTAACAGGAATACGCTTGCTCGACTTTCCTGTTGTACCAGAACTTAACGCAAAATAAGATAACATCCCTGGCCAAGTAACATCGGCTTCACCATCCTTTATTTTATGCCACCATTCATCGTTGATTTTGTTGTAATCGAAATACGGAATCGTTTCAGCAAATTTGTCTTCCATTTTATCCGAAGCTAAAATAACTTCAAAATTATAATGCTTTCCGAACTCGGTAGCCTTTGCCTTTTCGAGGAGTTGCTTTAAGGTATTTTTTTGTGCTTCAATATGATTGGTTTCCGAAAATAATGTATCGGTTAAATCAATCATCCCTTTTATAATATTACCAAGTATTGCCATGTTGTAATTTTTAAGTGAAAATTACTGCTTTTGGATTTAACTTAGTAACTCAAAACGTTTATATTTTGATGCTTTTTGTAGAATTACAGCACCAAACATTTAGACAAAGTATCTTGATAAATCGCCTCATATTTTGGAACGATACTATGTAAATCAAACTTCAAAGATTCCTTTCTGGCAGCATCTTTAAATTGTTTCAATCGTTTTTCGTCACTTAAAATATGAATAGCATTTTTGCTCATATCTTCAATATCGCCCACATGGCTTAAATAGCCCGAAACTCCGTGTACATTTACTTCCGGGATACCGCCCGTATTACTTGAAATTACAGGAACGCCCGATGCCATGGCCTCCAAAGCCGCCAATCCAAAACTTTCGGTTTGCGATGGTAATAAAAACAAATCACTGAAACATAATATTTTATCAATTTCATTGCTTTTCCCGAAGAATACAATTTTGTTTAAAATCCCCAATTCATTGCACATGGCCTCTACTTTTTCCTTTTCCGGACCTTCGCCAATAAACATAAGTTTGGCGGGCATTTCTTTTTGGATATTATAAAATATGCTTATAACATCCTGTACACGTTTTACTGGCCTTAAATTACTGATGTGGGTAATTATTTTTTCATTTTCTTTTGCCATCATGCCTCTTTGGCAGTCTGGAAAACCATTGTGCCTGTACTTTTCCAAATCTATAAAATTGGGCACTACGTGAATGTTTTTCTTAATCTTGAATAAACGCAATGTATCGTCTTTCAGACTTTTTGAAACAGCCGTTACAGCATCCGATTTGTTAATACTGAACGTTACCGCCGGTTTGTAAAATGGGTGGTTGCCCACCAAAGTAATATCTGTACCATGAAGGGTGGTTACAATGGGAACATAAACGCCTTCTTCCTGAAGCATTTTCTGGGCCATATAGGCCGCATAAGCATGCGGAATAGCATAATGTACGTGAAGGATTTCTATTTTATGGAGTTTTACCATATCGACCAATTTGCTGGAAAGTGCTAATTCGTAAGGTTGATAATGAAACAAGGGGTATTCTGGAACATTTACTTCGTGGTAGTGTACATTGTTGCTTAAAAGTTCCAATCGTACGGGTTGGCTGTATGTGATGAAATGGATTTCGTGACCGCGTTTAGACAATTCCAATCCCAATTCTGTGGCTACTACTCCACTACCACCAAACGTTGGGTAGCAAACAATTCCTATTCTCATGCGTTTGTTTTTACTGTTCTAATCAACTATGGCTTCATAAATAAGCCGTTGGACTTCGGTTCTGATATTTTTTCTGAGCAATAAGTTTTTTCCTGCCGTGGGATACGTTCTGTTGGCTAAAAATACGTAAACAATTTCTTCATCTGGATCGGCCCAAGTATAAGTACCGGTAAAACCAGAGTGCCCAAAACTACTTTTAGATACACATCCACACGTAGGGCCGGCTTCTCCCAATTGTGGCTTATCGAACCCTACGCCCCGCCTATTTCCTTTATGGCAATAATAGCAGGTGTTGAATTTATGAATGGTTTCTGGTTTAAAAAATTGTTTCCCACCATAAACCCCATTTTGCAGGTACATTTGCATTATTTTGGCTACATCGTTAGCATTGCTAAATATACCCGCGTGGCCTCCAACGCCATTTTGCATGGCCGCCCCCATATCGTGCACATAACCATGTACTTCCTGAAATCGATAATAATCATCAACCTCAGTGGGCACTATTTTTTTGCTGCTCATTTTATGGTATGGGTTGTACATGGTGTAATTGGCCCCCAAAGGCTCATAAAAATGCGATTGGGTTAACTGTTCTAATGTTCTGTCGTAATGGTACTCAATAAATTTCTTTAAAATGTAATATGGAAAATCGCTGTAACGATACCTTAAGGATGAAAGCAATTCGGAATCTTT
>CAZZDI010000035.1:12561-14809 GCA_964653155.1 uncultured Flavobacteriaceae bacterium
TTCTTCAAGTTCCATAATCAAAGGCAACGTGGCTAATATTTTGGTTAACGAGGCTAAATCGTAAATATCGTCAGAAGCTACTTTTTCCTTTCCTTTATAGGTATGTTTTCCGAAGTTTTTATTGTAAACCACTTTGCCTCTTCTGGCCACCAAAATTTGCGCGCCGGGCGTCATCATCGAATCGACCGCAATGTTGGCTATGGAGTCTATTCGGTTTAACTTGGCGGTACTTAGCCCTACCCGCTCTGGTATGGTGTAGCCCAATCGCTTAATGTTGTTCCATTCGATGCCATCGCCAGTTTTAAAATACGGTTGAATGGAAACCGGCAATTGCCCTTTGGCATCAATGGCTCCAAAAATGAGTTGTGCCGATTTTTGCTGTGCCACTTCACTATTTTGGTAGCTAACGATGATGCTCGAAATATTATCAATACTTTTTAAATCTGAAAGAGCATAGGGCTTTACAAAGGCATCTAAAATTACGGTATTGGTCTTGGCAATTTCGTCTATCCAGACCTGCTCTTGTTGTGAAAATTTATAAGCCTTCCATGGGCTGGCATTCGAGCGATGGAAACCGATAATTACCGTATTATAGGGCTTTAACCGAGCCGTTAATTCGAATAAATTCTCCGCTTCAATTAAATGTACTTTGCCATATTTTTTCAGTTCGTTGTAAAACGGCGTGCCATCATCATCTCCAAATTTAACGTAAGCCATGGTTTTTGTTTCCAGATCTTTTAATGGCAGTAAATTATTATCGTTTTTTACAACCGTAATGGCTTGTTCAAAAAGTATTTCGTTTAAAACATCGTCTTTAATCCGGTTTAAATCTTTCGATAAATTATGAAGTGCAATAGGCGAATAATCGTTTAACCCTACTTTGTATTTCGCCATCAAGATTTTTTTAACCGAATGTGCCAATCGCTCTTCCGTAATTTGTCCGCTGCCATAGGCTTCCATAATTTTTGAAACGCCTTGCTCTACATCTTCCGACATTAACATCACATCGTTTCCGGCCATAAACGCTGCTAAATCTATTTCGCCCGTTTCATCAAAATCGGCCGCCCCTTTCATGGTCAAGGCATCGGTAAAGATCAATCCCTGAAAGGCCAACCTTTCTTTTAAAATATTGGTAACAATGTTTTTTGAAAGCGATGACGGATAGCCTTCGCGCGTCTCTAAACTAGGCACATTCAAATGGGCCACCATCACACTCGATAAGCCTTCCTTTATTAATTTTTTATACGGGTACAACTCAATGGAATCGATTCGTTTTTCATTAAAACTAATGGTTGGAAGCGTTTTATGCGAATCTTGGTCGGTATCGCCATGCCCAGGGAAATGTTTGGCGTTGGCCAAAACCCCGGCACTTTGCATGCCTTTCATAAAGGCCAAAGCTTTTTCGGTAACATTATCGCGGTCCTCACCAAAAGAACGGTTTCCAATAATGGGATTTTTCGGGTTGGTATTGATATCTACATCGGGGGCAAAATTGAAATGAACCCCCAAACGCTTGCAATGCTCACCGATTTGGCGGCCGGTTTGTTCCACTAATTTGTTGTCTTTAATGGCGCCCAAAGTCATATTCCACGGAAAAGCATAAGTAGAATCGAGCCGCATGCTCAACCCCCATTCGGCATCCATCCCAATCAATAATGGTATTTTTGAAGCCGCTTGCAACTCATTATTAAGCTTTGCCTGACGGTATGGGCCACCGTTGGAATAAATTATACCACCAATGTGATGGTCTTTTATAAGCTTTACAATTTTGTTTTTGTTTGCTAAATTTTGGTTGGACATGACCTGAACCATATACAACTGCCCTATTTTTTCCTTTAGGGTGAAAGAAGCATACACACTGTCCACCCATTTTTGTTGTGCCTCGGCATCTGCTGCCAATAAAGGGCTGGCCGCTTGTTGAGCCATTGAAAAAATAGCAAAAAAGAAAAATGGAATATTAATTAAGATTTGACGCATAAAAAAGTGGTTAACAATAATCATTAGCCTAAACCTACTAATAATTATGCCAAAATAATATTTTTAAAAAGAAGTTAAAAAGACTTTAAGATAGATTAACAAAAGATAATAAACTTGCCTTTTACTTTAGAAATCGGCTATGCCAACTATCGGAAGCCGGGACTTCCCAATTCTCTTTAAATTCGGCAATGTTGGTGACCAAATTATTGAATACAATGGTGTTTTTGGAAACCGCTTTATCTTTTGCCATTTTCTTGAAATCGACCAATGA
>CAZZDI010000035.1:14909-17737 GCA_964653155.1 uncultured Flavobacteriaceae bacterium
TCGGTCATCATGGTGTTGCAGTATGGGCACCCCGTGGCAATGATGCCTGGATTGGTTTCTAAGGCATCTTCTGTTCGCAACACATTAACATCCTTATCGCCTTTTTCGGGTTCTTTAAACATTTGCGCACCGCCAGCACCACAGCACAAAGCGGTTCTCCGGTTGCGTTTCATTTCCAATAATTCTACGCCCAACATTCTTAATAGTTCCCTTGGCGCTTCGTAAACCGTGTTGGCACGCCCCAAATAACAGGGGTCGTGAAATGTTATGCGTTTGCCCTTAAAGGCACCATCGCTTTCTATTTTTAATTTACCCGTTTGAATGAGTTCCTCAATAAATTGCGTATGGTGTTGTACTTGATAAACACCGCCTAAACCAGGATATTCGTTTTTTAGGGTATTGTATGAATGCGGACAGGCCGTAACAATGCGCTTAACCTCGTAGGCATTTAATATTTCGATATTGGCCACAGCTTGCATTTGGAACAAAAACTCGTTACCGGCACGTTTGGCCACATCGCCGGTACAACTTTCTTCGGTACCCAAAACTGCAAAATCAACGTTCGCTTTGTTCAATATTTTTACGAAAGCCCTTGTTATTTTTTTTGCTCGATCGTCATAACTTCCCGCAGAGCCCACCCAAAACAGAATTTCCGGTTGGCGGCCTTCTGCCATGCATTCGGCCATTGTGGGTACTTTAAGTGTATCGCTCATAATCGTTTGCTTTTTAGGTTATGCTTGGTGCGTTAGGGATTGAGGCGGCATCCTTTTTTGCCATTAAAAGCAAAAAAGATATAGCCGAAAGCCCGACCCTTGCGGTAACGCCATTGTTGTTGCTTATTCGTCCTTCCACTTTAATCGGTCCATTTGGTTGTATGGCCAAGGCGCCCCGTTGTTTTCTATGTTTGCCATCATATTATTGAGTTCGGCCGGTGCGGCGCTTTGTTCCATTACCAAATAACGGCGCATATCCAGGATGATGGACAGGGGATCGATGCTAACGGGGCAGGCCTCTGTACAGGCGTTACAGGTGGTGCAGGCCCAAAGTTCTTCTCGGGTAATGTAATCGTCCAAAAGTTGTTTGCCGTCGTCTTTAAACTCGCCTTTGTTGGCGTCGATGTTTTTCCCAACTTCTTCCAATCGGTCGCGGGTATCCATCATTATTTTTCTTGGCGATAGTTTTTTTCCCGTTAAGTTGGCCGGGCATTCGCTGGTACAGCGTCCGCATTCGGTACAGGTGTAAGCGTTGAGCAATTGTACCCAATTCAAATCCTGTACATCGCTCGCACCGAATTTTTCCGGCACATCATCTTCTTCTCCTTCAGTTGGTACCGCAAAGGGGTCGGCACTGGGGTCCATCATCATTTTAACCTCGTTGGTTACAGCTTCTAAATTATTAAGTTGCCCCTTGGGTTGTAATTTTCCGTAGTATGTATTGGGGAATGCCAATAAAATATGTAAATGCTTTGAAAAATACAGGTAATTCAAGAAAACGAGAATACCGACGATGTGCAGCCACCAAGCGGCGCGTTCAATAATATGCAAGGTGGCTTCCGGCAGCCCATTAAACCACGGCACCATAAATTGGCTCACTACATTTCCGGAATTTAATTCTTGAAAATGGGTATCGGTGGCGTTCATGACCAAAAACAGCACCATCAGTACCATTTCGAAATATAGGATGAAATTTCCATCGTTTTTTGGCCAAGCCGTCATCTCGCTTTTCCAGAAACGCGTTAGTTTTATAATGTTTCTCCGCACCCAAAAAATGATTACGGACACAAATACCAAAATGGCCAAAATTTCGAATATGCCAATTAAGGTACCGTAAACCGACAGCGGCAATACTTTTAAACCGATTCTGTGCGTACCGAAAACACCATCAATAATGATTTCTAAAACCTCTAAATTGATAACTATAAAACCGATATAAACAATAACGTGCAAAATACCGGCAATTGGGCGACGCACCATTTTGCTTTGGCCCAAGGCTATTCTGGCCATATTTCGAAAACGCTCCGACTTATTATCGCTAACATCTACATCTCTACCGAGCTTAATGTTACGGATGAGCTTTTTAACGTTTTTGGCAAAATAACCAATGCCCAGTAGGAGTATAACTGCAAAAATGGCGTTAGGTAGATAGTTCATGCTTGCTGTTGGTTAGTGATCTTGCTTAATTTCGTTCCCTTCGGCATCATATTGCTTGGGCTTTTTTCCAAACAACGAGAAATGCACGTAGCGTTTTGGGTTCAACTTCATATCTTCCAAAAGTTGCTCTAATTGCAGGGTGGCGCCTTCTAAATTATCGTACAAACCTTCGTCTTTTAGGAATTTACCAAAAGTGCCTTCTCCGTCTTGCATGCCGCCCATAATTTGGTTGAAATTTGATAAGGTAGATTCTAAATCGGCAATGGTTTTATCTAAATTTGAATTGGAAATTTTATCGGTAACCGTAGCCAAATCGCCGGTAAGTTTATTGGCATTGGAAAGCACGCTATCAATACTTTCTTTATTAGACTCAATCATCTGATTTAAAGTGTTTGACGTGTTTTTAAATGATTGAATGGTTAAACTTAATTCTGCAATGCCCGTTTTTAGATTTTCTTTGGTTTTTTCATCAAAAACATCATTCATATTGGTTAGCAATCCATCGGCACTCACCATCATTTTTTCAATTTTTTCCTGTAACGGCGTTAACCTTTGATTCACCAATTCCGACAAACCATCTTTAGTTTTTCCTTCTAAAACATCGCCTGTTTGGGCATTTTCGGCACCATCAAAAGCGGGCACTATGGCTATGGCCTTTCCGCCAATAAGTCCGGTTTC
>CAZZDI010000035.1:17837-19289 GCA_964653155.1 uncultured Flavobacteriaceae bacterium
CCAAAAATGAAGAGTATAATTCCTAAAACTACGAGTATGCCTGTTTTGACTTCTTTTGTTATTTTCAAGATAAAGTATGTTTGATAAACAAATTTAATACAATTTTAAAAAGAACAGGCTTTAATTTGTAGTTGATTTTAGGGCATCGACCAAAGCAATCTTCTCGCCGTTTTTAAAAGCCACTATAAAACTGGAGCCGTAGCCTTTTTTTCTGGCCTCGGTTTCAAATTGTTGTGCTTCGTTGTAGTTTGATGATTGGCCGTAAAAGTACTTGTAGAGGCTGCCTTCTTTTATTTTTGAAATTTGATTCAACCCTTTAAAATTATAGGGCTTGGTTTCCAATGATTTTGAACTGGCTGCTATCTGTACCTTAAAGGTGATATCGCTGGAAACGGCCTCTTGTACGTTTTCGGCACCTTCAACCACATCGTAATAATCTATGTTTTTATCGAGGCTCTTTTTATATTCTAATATGGCATCAATAATTGAAGTTGCCATTTCCTGTTGTCCCCTTTTTGAGTTGAGGTAGGCGCCCTCTTGTTTGTAGGTTAAAAACCCCATTTCTACCAAAACACTGGGCATTACCGTTTGGTGCAGTACAATAAAACCAGCTTGTTTCACACCTCTGTTTTTACGTTTTAAAGTATTGGTAAATTTATCTTGAATTAAACTGGCCAACAAAATACTTTGGTCTAAATACTCCTCTTGGCTTAGCAGGATGCTCATTACCGATTCAGGCGAATTGGGGTCGAAACCTTCATAGTTTTTTTCGTAGTCGTCCTCCATAAAAATCACCGAATTTTCTTTTTTGGCGACTTCAAAATTGGTTTGGTTTCTGTGGGTACCCAACACAAACGTCTCGGTACCATGCGCCGACGAACCGTGGGCATTACAGTGCACCGAAACAAATAAATCGGCTTTTGCTTTGTTGGCTATTTTTCCTCGCACAAACAAATCGATAAATTTATCGCTCTTTCGGGTGTAAACCACCTTTATATTGGGGTTTTTCTCCAATTCTTTCCCTACGGCCAAAACCACTTTTAAGGCGATATCTTTTTCCAAATAGCCATTGCCCGTATTCCCCGAATCCTTGCCACCGTGCCCAGCATCGAGCACCACAACAAATTTATGGTCGTCGTTTGTTTTTTGCGGCGTAAATGAAGAAAATGTTAATACAAGTATAAAAGATACGAAAAGTAATATATAATGCGTTTTCATTTGGTAACAATAATTTTTTGAACAGCCCTAAAACCTAATTATGTTGATATTGCTATAAATTAAACGGACATTCATTCCGCTTTATTACACAATAAAAATGAATAGGTTTTTAATTTTAAATTTTTAATTGAATATTAAATCAATCCCAGAAAAATATATGTAATTTTGGCATTTCAAAAACCGAGCCATACTTTTACAAAAATACATTTAAAAGCGTTGCGTACAAACAACTTT
>CAZZDI010000036.1:0-10954 GCA_964653155.1 uncultured Flavobacteriaceae bacterium
AAGTGGTAACCGCTTTTCAGGAACATTTGTTCGAATCTACATTGTATGCTTCCTCTAATGGTGAGGCCAATTTGCATTTTACCGTATCGGAAAAACACCACGAATACTTTACAAAAGAATTCAACAACATAAAGGAAAATTTAGAAAAGCAAACCAACACCATCTTTAACGTATCGTTTTCATACCAAAAGGAAGCTACCGAAACCATTGCCCTAACTACAAAAGACGAGGTTTATAGAAAAGAAGACGGCTCTATTTTGTTCCGTCCGGCAGGGCACGGCGCGCTTCTGGAAAATTTGAACGACTTAAAAAGCGACCTCGTTTTTATAAAAAACATCGACAATATTGTTGTGGCCAACCGAAACGTTGAGGTTTCAAAATACAAAAAGTTGCTGGCCGGTGTTTTATTGGAAGCACAGGAAACCGTGTTTTCATATTTGAACAAATTGGATGAAGGTAACGTGCAGGAAACCGATTTAAAAATCATGTTGCTGTTTTTGCGCTACCGATTGAATATTTCAATTCCTGTTGAACTGGAAAACAGTACGAAAGAAGAAAAAACAACCTTTTTAAGAGAGAAACTTAACCGTCCCATTCGTGTTTGCGGCATGGTGAAAAATGAAGGCGAACCTGGAGGAGGCCCATTTTGGGTAAAGGATAAAAACGGAAATATTTCGTTGCAAATTGTTGAGTTTGCACAAATCAACTTCAGTAAAACACGCCAACAGGAATTGGTGTACAAGGCCACCCATTTCAATCCTACCGATTTGGTTTGTGGCATTAAAAACTATAAAGGCGAAAAATTTAATTTAACCGAATTTGTAGATCCCGAAGCGGCATTCATTACCATGAAAACACAAAACGGCACCGACATACAAGCGTTGGAATTGCCAGGGCTTTGGAATGGTAGCATGGCACATTGGAACTCCATTTTTGTTGAATTGCCCATTGAAACCTTCAACCCGGTAAAAACGGTAAACGATTTGTTAAAACCAGAGCATCAAGCTTAACGCATGTTTAATTCGGAAGCATTAATAAAAGAATTAACCTTTAAGGCCGTTAGGAGTTCGGGCAGTGGCGGGCAGCACGTCAATAAAACCTCCACGAAAGTAGAATTGGCTTTTAGTATAAAGGATTCGTTGGTTTTGAAAGAAGCCCAAAAAGAACGGCTTTTGAACAAACTGGAACACAGACTGACCAATAGCGGTGTGTTGATTTTGCAATGTGGCGAAAGCAGGAGCCAGCACCAAAATAAAAACTTGGTAATTGCACGTTTTTTAGGCATGATAAAATCGAACCTTGCAAAGCCTAAACCTCGAAAGCCTACAAAAATCCCAAAATCGGCCATCCGTAAGCGTTTAAAAAACAAGCGTAGCCATTCTGAAAAAAAGGCCAATAGAAAGAAACCGGATATCGACTAAAAAATCCCGAATAATAATTGAAGTTCGGTAATTGGTTGCTATCTTTGCGGCGTTCTCATAAAGGGGTGCTTTTTGATTGATGGTGGACAATTGATGATGGACGATTTCTGAACTGTTTACTTCAAAAATCTAAAATCAAAAATCTGAAATCTAAAATCATTTAGGCTGAGATCATACCCATAGAACCTAGAACAGATAATGCTGTTTAGGGAGGTGAATTTACAATGTTATTGCTGGTAGTTTAACAAAAAAACGGGGCCATGTTTCAGAGTAAATTCAAAAAAAATCAATTTTAACCATTAAAGAATAATTACCTCTTTTTATTCGATTATAAATTAATAATCGAGATGAAAAACAGTTTTCTTTTTTTAACACTTTTAATGCTGTCGGCCAGCGCTGTGGCACAACAGAACCAAACCGCGCAAGATTCAACAAAAATTGAAAGATTGGATGAAGTATTGGTAAATGCTGTGCGTGTAGATGCCGATTCGCCCATTACCCATTCCAATATTTCAAAAGAAGAATTGGCCAAACGTAATTTAGGGCAAGATATCCCCACATTGATGAATTTCTTGCCTTCGGTGGTAACTACCAGCGATGCCGGTGCAGGTATTGGTTACACGAGTATTAGGGTGCGTGGCACCGATGGTACGCGGGTTAACGTTACCATTAACGGTATTCCGTACAATGATCCAGAAAGCCAAGGTTCGTTTTGGGTAAATTTGGGAGATTTTGCCTCATCTACCGAAAGCTTGCAGTTGCAGCGCGGCGTAGGTACATCTACCAATGGATCGGGGGCTTTTGGGGCGAGCTTAAACTTGCTCACCGATGCGGTTTCGCAGGAAGCTTACGGCGAAATTTCCAATAGTTTTGGTAGCTTCGGAACACGTAAACATACCGTGAAATTGAGTACGGGCCAACTGTATGCAGATGCTGAGGAGAGTAAAAGCATCGAAATATCCGGACGCTTTTCTAAAATTGATTCCGACGGGTATATCGATAGGGCTTTTACCAATTTGAAATCTTATTTCCTGCAGGGGGTTTATAAAGATGGCAGCACCTTAATTAAAGCCTTAGCCTTTGGAAACAAAGAGCAGACTTACCAAGCGTGGTACGGCTTAACGGCTCAAGAATTGGAAGAAGACCGTCGCCAAAACCCATATACTTACGAGAATGAAACCGATAATTATTGGCAAGACCACTACCAATTGCATTGGAACCAGCGATTCGATAACCGTTGGTCAACAAATTTGGGGTTGAATTATACCAAAGGAAAAGGGTATTTTGAGCAATATGAGGATGATACGGAAGATATTGGGCTTTACAACGGTATTGTTGAAGCAACAGATTCTTACGTGAACGATGAAGGGGAAACTGTCCCAATTACGGATGTTATCAGAAGGCGTTGGCTAGATAACAACTTTTATGTACTGAATGCTAACGTAACCTATAAAAATACCGGATTGGAAATTATTACCGGGCTTTCGGCAAGTAGCTACACGGGAGACCATTTTGGTGAGGTGATTTGGGCCAAACAGTTTTCAGAAACAGGGAATATTCGCGACCATTATTATGACGGCGATGCCACCAAAAATGATTTCAGTGTATTTTCAAAAGCCACCATTAAGTTGAACAAAGAGCTTACCGGGTTCATTGATCTGCAAGGGCGTTTTGTAAGCTATAAAACCAACGGGGTGAATTCCGATGGGGTAGCCTTCAAGACCGATGCCGATTTTAGTTTTTTCAATCCTAAGGTAGGTTTAACCTATAAAAGTTCAGATTTCAACAGTTTTTACACCTCGTATGCGAGAGCAAATAGAGAGCCTAATCGCGACGATTTTAAAGCAGGCGTTACAGAAAACGAAACGCTTAACGATATCGAGTTGGGGTGGAGGCACCAAAAAAGGCACATGAGTTTAAATGCCAACCTTTATTACATGTTTTATCAAAACCAACTGGTATTAACAGGAGAAGTAGATGATGTGGGGAGCCCAATAAGAGCCACCAGCGGAAAAAGTTACCGATTGGGCCTAGAGGTTGATGCCAATATTAAATTTAATGATTTTTTTAGTACTTCAACCAATGTAGCGCTTAGCCAAAATAAAAATAGAGATTTTAATACTACCGATAATGATGATGTTGTTAATTTGGGCGATACCTCTATTTCGTATTCGCCAGATATTGTGCTTGGTAATGCCCTAAACTTTTTTCCGGTAGAGCGCTTGCAGCTTTCTTTTTTAAGTAAGTACGTAGGTAAACAATACTTAAACAATATAGAAGACGAACTTGGCACTTTGGATGGTTATTTTGTGAGCGATTTTAATGTTAACTATGAAATAAAGCCCAAAAGTATATTTAAATCTATAGTATTGTCCGGTTTGGTTAATAACGTATTTAATAAGGAGTATGTTTCCAACGCTATTGATTATGGAGGTGGTTATGTGTACTATTACCCACAGGCCACCACAAACTTTTTGTTGGGGGCTACTTTAAAATTCTAAAACAGCTTTTTCTGAAAAAAATAGAAAGCCTTTCCTGTTCGGAAGGGCTTTTTTTATTAGTTGTAGATCGTTAAAATATTACCATTTTGTTGAATGCGGTAATTTCTTAACGAGCAGTGTTCACCATCATTGGCATCAATGGTTCCTGTAACAAAGTTGTAGGTGTTGCCATCGCCACACCCGCAAGTACCGTTTAGTCCAGACGGTTCAATTGCCGAGCAAGAACTGGGGGCATGGTTAGGGTCGCTGGCATCCCAGGCATAGAAATCAAAACCTGTACTTGCAATAATCACACCTGCATTACCTACATTGGGAATGTAAACCGAATTTCCAGCAAATTGTAGTTGGCTATAAGCCGGCAAGCTAAGGTCTATGTTAAAATTAACACTAATATCCAGCAAAAAACGGCAATTTCTGTCATCAGTATTGTTGCCGCTGCAAGACCATAAAAAAATAAAACAGGCTAAATAAAATAAGGACTTCACCACGCAATGAAAGATTTAGAGGCGCAATTTACAATAAAAAGCAAACACACATAAAAATTTTGTATATTTGGAAAAGAAATCTCGTGTCTGCGGGATTTTTTTTATGCTGAACAGTGTTCAGCATCTTTTATTATTAATAAACGATGAAGTTATGAGTAAAGTGTCTTACTACACAGCAGAGGGGTTAAAAAAATTAAGAGCCGAATTAAACCAATTAAAAGATATAGAGCGGCCAAAGGCATCGCAGGCAATTGCCGAAGCGAGGGATAAAGGCGATTTGAGTGAAAATGCAGAATACGATGCCGCCAAAGAGGCACAGGGCCTTTTGGAAATGAAAATTTCTAAACTCGAAGCCACGCTTGCCAATGCTAGGCTTATTGACGAGTCGCAGCTCGACACTTCAAAAGCGTTGGTGCTATCTACCGTAAAAATAAAAAACCAAACCAATGGTATGGAAATGAGCTATACATTGGTGGCCGAGAGTGAAGCCGATTTAAAATCGGGAAAAATTTCGGTGAATTCACCTATCGGAAAAGGTTTGTTGGGCAAATCGGTTGGCGATGTGGCCGAAATACAAGTGCCCAACGGCGTTATGAAATTCGATATTGTAGAAATTACAAGATAGGTGTGTAGCCTGCGCAAAAAGTAATTTGATTTCATTTCGAGCGGAGTCGAGAAATCTCATTACATTGAAAATAATAAAACACATTAAAGATTCCTGATGAATTTCATTGGGAATCTTTTATATTTATGGTGGTTCAAAAAACATAATATCGAAAAGTATGGCATCCTTATTCACAAAAATAGTTAATGGCGAAATACCCTGTTACAAAATAGCCGAAACCGACGAGTTTTTTGCGTTTTTAGACATCAACCCCAATGCCAAAGGGCATACCTTGTGTATTCCGAAAAAAGAAGTCGATAAAATTTTCGATTTAGATGAGGCCACCTACACGGGGCTGATGACATTTTCACGAAAAGTAGCCTTAGCCATTGAAAAGGCTGTGCCGTGCAATCGCATTGGCATATCGGTAATTGGTTTGGAAGTGCCGCATGTGCATGTGCATTTAATTCCGTTGCATAGCATGGACGATGCCCGATTCATTAAAAAGGAAAAACTGGCTCCAGAGGCTTTTGAGGCCGTGGCCGAAGCGATTAGGGCGCATTTATAATTTACGATAAAACACTAAAAACAGAATAGCGATTATAGCCAAAATAACCGCTGCGATAATTAGCCAAGTGGCTTTTTTTAGATAGGTGGAAGGCTTTTTGGGACTAAGCGCTTTTTTCTGATAATCCACTACGCGCTCAATATCGTCTGTCCATTGCACGGGGTAAATGATGGAATTACAGGTTTTGCAGGCCAGTTCGTCTTGAATTTCAGAAGTTATGGATTTGTAAAGGGCTGTTTCTACAACCTTTTGTTTAAAGGTTAACCGCAATCCGTCTGTGCTGTAGCATTGCGGACAGTTGTTTTTTAAAACGAGGGCTTTAAATTCTATAAATTTTTCAGGCATAATTGTGGGCGCGTTTCAAGTTAATCTGTATCGTGGTGCCTTTTCCTTTTTCAGATTCCAGCACGTTAATTTTTCCGTTGTGGAAATCTTCAATAATCCGTTTGGTTAAGGACAAACCAAGGCCCCAACCGCGTTTTTTGGTGGTAAATCCAGGCTCGAAAATTTTATGGAAATCTTTTTTGCTGATGCCTTTTCCCGTATCGGTTACGGTAATCTTAACGTCGTTTTCCAGTTGAGAAATTGCAATGCTCAATTTTCCGCGGCCTTTCATGGCGTCAATGGCATTTTTAACCAAATTTTCAATGCACCAGCTGTAAAGCTGTTTGTTCAATTCCACCGGAATATCATCTTCTGGGGTGGTGATTTCAAATTCAATCAATTTTGAAGACCGTGCTTTTAAGTAATCGTACGATTCGGTGGTTTCCTTTATGATATCGGCGGTTTCCAAAGTGGGCAACGAGCCTATTTTACTGAAACGCTCGGTGATGGTTTTCAATCGGTCAATATCTTTTTCCATTTCGGAAATGTAATCGGCATTGACGTTTTCGGTTTTCAAAATTTCGGTCCAACCGATTAAAGACGACAGCGGCGTGCCAATTTGGTGGGCGGTTTCCTTGGCCATGCCAGACCATAGCTTGTTTTGCGTAGCGTTTTTGTTGCTTCGGTAAAAGAAGAAAATAACGGCACCAAAAAGGAAAACAATTAAAAGCAAGGCCAATGGGTAATATTTCAGTTTGTTCAATAACGGTGAGTTCCCGTAGTAAATCGTGGAAAACACCTTGCCTTCATATCTTATATCGATAGGAGTGTTTTCACTTTTAAACCTTTCGATAAGTTTGTTAATGGCATCCTGGTTTTTTAGTTGCTTTTCATCAATATTGTTAGAGGTGTCAAGGCTTCCGTCTTGGTTAATCACCAACATGGGGGTGGTAGTATTGCTATGTAGAATTTTTAAGGTAAGATTTAAATTGGTGTTGTTTTCAGAATTCACCAATTCGTTTTGGGCAAACGACCAATTTTCCATTTTTGTACGCTCTTCTTCCTTAAAATGCTGAAAAAACTCGTAAGTTTTCCATAAAATAAGGGAAACAATTATAAAAGAAGATGCGATGATTATCCACCTAAAGGCATTGCTATGCTTGGTAAAAAACATGGAAATTAATTTTTTAACTGGTAATATAATGCAAATCTGTTAATATTATTGTGCCAGTTGTTAGTAAATCGGTTTTTACATGAATTATAGTTTGGTTACATTTGTTGTTCATTTAAAAGTGTAATGGCTTCAATAGATCCAAAACAGTTATCAACCAGCAAATTACACAGTTATTTGTTGAGTGCCGTGGCGCCCAGGCCCATAGCTTTTGCAAGTACGGTTGATGCCAACGGAAACCCCAATTTGTCGCCATTTAGCTTTTTTAATGTGTTTAGTGCCAACCCGCCTATTATGGTATTTTCGCCGGCACGACGGGTGCGTAATAACACCACAAAACACACTTTGGAAAATATTGAAATAACCAAAGAGGTGGTAATAAATGTTGTGAATTACGATATGGTCCACCAAATGTCGTTGAGTAGTACCGAATATCCCGCAGGAGTGAATGAGTTTGAAAAAGCGGGGCTGACGATGTTGAAATCGGATGTTGTAAAACCCTTTCGGGTGGGCGAATCGCCCGTTCAGTTTGAGTGTAAAGTGAACGAGATTATCAAACTGGGGAAAGCAGGTGGCGCCGGAAATTTGATAATTTGTGAGGTAGTCCGGTTGCACATTGATGAAGAGGTTTTGGATGAGAACGAGGCCATCGATCAAGTGAAATTGGATTTGGTAGCGAGAGCTGGCGGAAGTTATTATAGCCGAGCGAAAAAAGGATTTTTTCAGATACCAAAACCGCTGAGCACGTTGGGTATTGGGGTTGACAGTTTTCCTGAGCACGTAAAGCACAGTATGGTGTTAACGGGGAACGACTTGGGCATGTTAGGCAACGTGGAAGCCTTGCCAAGTGAAGAAAGCGTGAATGCTTTTATTGAAGATTTGAGTGAGCGTTACCCTAACATGAAAACGGCCACGCACCGACAAAAACATAAATTGGCGCGCAACTATTTAAGTTTTGGAGATGTGGAGAGCGCCTGGAAAATATTGTTATCGTAAAAAAAGAGTATTAATTAAGAATAAATTAGAGTAAATGGAAGTTCAAGGACGAGTAAAAATGATTGGTGACACCCAAACCTTTGGGAACAACGGATTTAGAAAAAGAGAAATTGTAGTGACTACAGAAGAGCAATACCCACAACACATTATGGTGGAATTTGTTCAAGATAAAACCGATTTGTTGAACAGCTTTCAAGTGGGGCAACAAGTAAAAATTAACATCAATTTACGTGGTAGAGAGTGGGTAAACCCGCAAGGTGAGACTAAATATTTCAACTCTATCCAAGGGTGGAGAATTGAGGCTGTACAAACCGAAGCGGCTTCTGGAAACGTGCCGCCAGTACCACCAGCGGATGCTTTTGAGCCAGCGGGCGATTTAAATCAAGACGAACACGACGATTTACCGTTTTAAATGATTGTTGAGGATTAAAAGGGATTATTTCGAGCCTTTCGGCTTGAGCCTGTATCGAGTACAGTCGAGATGCTCAAGATAAACTTAAGTCGAGAAATCTCATTCTGTTTGAGACGGCCTCCTTATAAAATTAACCTTTCAGTATTTAATATTGAAAGGTTTTTTATTTTTATAAAATGCAGTTGCTAAATGAAAAATTATGGTTCCCCGATGTTGACCAAGCTTCAGATGAAGGTTTGTTGGCCGTTGGAGGCGATTTGTCGGTTGAAAGGTTGCTATTGGCATATCGGTCCGGGATATTTCCATGGTTCGATGCACAAAGCCCTATTTTGTGGTGGTCGCCCAATCCGCGTTTTGTGTTGTTTCCGCAGAAACTGAAAGTTTCGAAAAGTATGAAACAGGTGTTGCGAAATAAGCCGTTTAAGGTTACCGAAAACAAAGCTTTTAACAAAGTGATTTTGGAATGTTCAAAAATAGAACGAAAAGGCCAGGACGATACTTGGATAACTAAAAATATGATTGCTGCCTATCAAAAATTACACGAGATGGGCCATGCCAGATCGGTTGAGGTTTGGCAAAACGAAACATTGGTGGGCGGTCTCTATGGTGTCGATTTGCAAAACGGTGTGTTTTGTGGTGAAAGTATGTTTAGTAAGGTGAGCAATGCCAGTAAAGTGGGCTTTATCACTTTTGTTGAAAACAGTAAATATAAGTTGATTGATTGCCAGGTTTATACCAATCATTTAGCGAGTTTGGGTGCCGAAGACCTACCTCGAAAACAATTTGTTGAATTCTTAAAAACCAACTGAAAGCATGGAGGCAAAAACCATTGACGAAGTTATTGTGTTGTTGGAAGAGATTATCAAAACCTCAAAAAAAGAGGAAAGCCCCTTGGGTTATTTTGCGGCGCTATATCAAAAAGTGACCATTTGTGTTAAAGAAAAGTTGGGGACAGGCTATTTTGATGATGATGCCCGAATGGAACTATTGGATGTGGTTTTCGCCAACCGGTATTTATTGGCCTATGCCGATTATAGAGCAGGCAAATCCAACACCAAATCTTGGGAAGTGGCTTTCAATCTTTCAAAAAACAACGATTTAATAGTGCTTCAACATTTAATTCTCGGCATGAACGCCCACATCAATCTCGATTTGGGTATTGCGGCAGCTCAAATATCAAAACCGTCAAATATTCATTTGTTAGAATCCGATTTCAATAAAATCAATGATATATTGGGTGAATTGGTTGATGAGGTGAAAAGTAACCTAAGTGTTATTTGGCGTCCGTTGGTTTGGATTTTAAAAAAGCTGAAAAACGTTGATAATTTCCTGGTGAATTTTAGCATGGGCATAGCACGCGATGGCGCTTGGAAATTTGCCAACGAACTGATTTGGGAAATAGAAAATTTGAATGACGAAAATTGTATTTTTATAAGAGATGGGAAAATTAAAGCTTTGTCCGATCAAGTAGTTTCAAAAGGGAAATTGGAAAAAATTCTGTTTAAAATTATCCGGTTTACCGAATGGGGCAGTGTGTCAAATAAAATTGAAGTTTTAAGGAAAAATGTGGTTTGAAGGATAAAATTTAAACCTGATTGTACCTAAAACAGCTCACTTCGTGGTCGTTCACCATGCCCGTGGCCTGCATGTGGGCGTAAATAACGGTGGTGCCCACAAACTTAAATCCGCGTTTTTTTAAATCCTTGCTTATGGTGTCGCTTAAGGGCGTGTTTGCGGGAGCTTCTTTGTAGTTTATCAGTGAATTTTTAATCGGTTTTCCATCTACAAACCCCCAAATGTATTTGCTGAAACTGCCAAATTCTTCCTGTATTTTCATAAAGGCTTGGGCGTTGGTAACAGTGGCCTTTACTTTTAGTTTGTTTCTGATGATTCCGGCATCTTGCAGGAGTTCGTCCATTTTGTCCTGATTGTAATCGGCTATTTTTTTATAATCGAAATCGTCAAATGCTTTTCTGAAATTTTCCCGCTTCCGCAGTACGGTAATCCAGCTTAGTCCCGCCTGAAAGGTTTCCAGGGTTAAAAATTCAAAAAGCGTATCGTCGTCATACACCGGAACGCCCCATTCCTGGTCGTGGTAGGCTTCATAAAGCGCATCACCTTCGCACCAGCCGCATCGTTGTTTTTTGTCCATGATTCTTAAAAAGTAAGGTTTAAAGTAAAAGTATGACAAAAATCATCTTAATTGAAATGGGAAGCCTTTAATTTTGAGGGCATCATTGTATCTGTTTAAATTTTAACTTATGGAACCAATAATAGAATCGAGTTTAGAACGCGGTATCTCTTACCAATCTTATAGGGAACTGGTGAAAAAAATGGCTGAAGAAAGTGATACCACTGGCCTTGAAAAAACGGAAGCTTTGGTAGATTATACTAAGCTGAACGACCGCCGAATGAAGCGTTGGGATAAAACGATTAAAGTTTCGGATAGTTTGCAGAAAAAGATAGCCGAAT
>CAZZDI010000036.1:11054-12798 GCA_964653155.1 uncultured Flavobacteriaceae bacterium
CGTTGGGATAAAACGATTAAAGTTTCGGATAGTTTGCAGAAAAAGATAGCCGAATTTAACCACCCGGTTACTTGGTTGGTTATTACCGAAAGTTGGTGTGGCGATGCCGCCCATGTGTTGCCGGCGCTCCATAAAATTGTAGAATTGAACGAGAACCTCAATATGAAAATTGTGCTTCGCGATGATAACCCAGAATTAATGGATGCCTTTTTAACAGAAGGCTCGCGGTCTATCCCGAAGGTAATTATGGTTGATGAAAAAACGGGCGATGTATTGACTACTTATGGTCCACGCCCTAGCGAAGCCACGGTTTATGTGAATAGATACAAAGCAAAATACGGCAAATTAACTCCCGAATTTAAAGAAGATTTACAGCATTGGTACAATAAAAATAAAGGGCAAAATGTTTTGGAAGATGTTACCGAAATGCTCTGTAAATTGCAACCTAGCGTTTGCCAATAAAGTTAAAGGTAATGGAGCCCACTTGACTGCTTTTCGATGGATCGGCATTAAATTTCGATTTTTTGGCGTACTCCAAAGCGTGCTCAATGAGGCATTCGTTGGAAGAATTCGACGAGGAGTTTAGGTAAGCATCGGTCACTTTTCCGTTGGCGTTTACGGTAATGTTCACCACTATTTTTCCATCTACCTCGCAAAGATAAACCGGAATGGGGATGTACACCTTTTTCCGGTTTGAGAGCGAATAGCTAATGGTGCTTTTATGGTTGTTGTTTTCGGTCAATTGCTTTTTAAGCACCTCGTTTGCCTTATTGAACTTTGAAAGTTCGTCGGGGTTTAATTTCGAGTGGTCGGGTGTTTTGTAGTCCCTTTTTACAGTGTGGCCGTTTTCTGAAAAATCGCTGCTTTTTGGTATGTAATCTTCTGGTGGCGCAATACGTTTAAAAGCTTGGGCAAAATGTTTTTCCTTTTGGGATTCGTTAAAAGCGCTATTGGTTTCGGCCTTGGTTTTATTGGCTTCCTTTAAGTTCTGCAATTCCTCTAACTTTTCTTTGGGTTCCTTTTCAGGTTCCAATTCGTAGTAACTTTCAGAAATAAATTCGCTTTGTTTTTTTAGTCCGAGATTAAAAACAAAAAGGACAACCGTTCCAGAAATTAGGAAAGTAATCAATAGGGCTCTATGTTGATTTGTTAGGTGCAAATCTTTAAAATCACAAATGGGGTACGGTAAATATACGTAAAAATAAGCATTTTAGTTCTTTAAGTTGGCTATAAACCCTTCAATGGAAACCGCATCATCAACGTTGAAATCTCCAATTTTGGTCCTTCTGAGTGCCGATAGGTGTGCGCCCGAATTTAGGGTTTTTCCAAAATCGTGGGCCAAAGAACGGATGTAAGTGCCTTTGCTGCAAATTACTCTAAAATCGACCTTCAACCCAGAAATATTGGTGATTTCAAATTCCGAAATGCTTACCGTTCGGGGTTTCACTTCAACACTTTCGCCCGCTCGGGCAAATTCATAAAGGCGTTTGCCGTCTTTTTTTATAGCTGAAAATACAGGCGGAAACTGCTCAATATCACCCAAAAACTGTTTGGTAACGTCGTGTATTAGTGATTCGGAAATGTGTTCCGTTGGGAAGGTTTCGTTTATTTCGGTTTCCAAATCGTACGAAGGTGTGGTGCTGCCCAAAACAAAGGTGCCGGTGTATTCCTTTATTTGCGCCTGAAAGCTGTCGATTTGCTTGGTCATTTTTCCGGTGCAAATTACTAAAAGTCCTGTGGCCAA
>CAZZDI010000036.1:12898-15176 GCA_964653155.1 uncultured Flavobacteriaceae bacterium
GCAATCATCCAAGTGCAGGCAAACAACCCTGCTACAAATGCCGCGATAAACCCAACAGACAGAGCCGTGAAATTTCCGCTATCGTAACTCAAATCACCACTCAAAATATCTTTGGCTATTTTTCCGAAAATAAGCGGAACCACCATTAAAAACGAGAAACGGGCAGCCTTGGTTTTGTCGTTGCCCAATAAAACCGAAGTGGAAATAGTAGCTCCCGAACGCGAAATGCCCGGAAGCATTGCAATAGCTTGCGAAATACCGATAATAAAAGCGTTGGAAAACGATACTTTTTTATTGGTGTCTTTGGCTTTGTCGGCCAAAAATAGAAGCACTGCGGTAACCAAAAGCATGCAGCCCACTAAAACAATGTTGCCACCAAAAAGGGCTTCCAGTTGTTCCTCGAAAAATAGGCCGACAACCACAGCAGGAATCATAGATACGGCTATTTTTGCAATAAATTGTAAATCGTCGTTCCATTGAAATTTCAATGCGCCTTTTACTAAATTGAAAATATCTTTTCTAAAAACCACCATCGTACTCAATGCCGTAGCAAAGTGCAGCACCACGGTAAATAACAGGCTTTCTTCAGGTACGGAGTGATCGCCCAAAATGGCCTTGCCCAACTCTAAATGTCCGCTGGACGAAACGGGTAAAAACTCGGTCAAACCTTGAATAATACCCAGAATGATTGCGTCTATAATTTCCATGGGGCAAAAATATTAAAATAGTGCTTCAAAACACTTTTTCGGTATTAAACTTTAAGAATTTACCTTATTTTAGGAACATGAAGATTGTTGTTGCGCCCGATAAATTTAAAAATTCGTTAACTGGTTTGCAGTTTTATGATGCTGTTGAAGCGGGATTACTTTCGGTAAATCCGAATTTGGAAATCTTGAAATTACCGTTGGCCGATGGTGGCGACGGTACTTTGGAAGTAGTGCATTTTTATTTGAAAGGAGCTAGGGTTGAGGTAGAAGTGAACAATCCCTTTTTTCAACCGATAACAGCAAAATATCTGTATGCCAAACATTCAAAAACGGCTTTTATTGAAATGGCCGAAGCTTCGGGTTTGAAATTGTTGAAACCCGAACAATACGATTGCAAAAATGCTACCACTTTAGGTACGGGCGAAATGATTGTTGATGCCATTGAAAAAGGCGCGAAAACCATCATTTTGGGCATTGGCGGTAGCGCTACCAAC
This sequence comes from uncultured Flavobacteriaceae bacterium, assembly GCA_964653155.1. Lineage (GTDB taxonomy): Bacteria > Bacteroidota > Bacteroidia > Flavobacteriales > Flavobacteriaceae > Flavisericum. The sequence goes on from CAZZDI010000036.1 coordinate 14,100, forward strand.
GATTGCGGAATAGGTATGGCCACGGCTTTGGGCTATCGGTTTTTGGGTAAAAATGGAGATGAAGTAAAACCGATTGGTGCTTGTTTATCGCAGATTGTTTCTGTTGACAATTCTAAGGTGCATCCAAAACTATCTGCGGTCGATTTCAAAATAGCTTGCGATGTTGCTAATCCGTTGTTTGGCGAAAATGGTGCAGCTTACGTGTATGCTGAACAAAAAGGGGCTTCGGCCGAAGATGTAAAAATGCTCGACCATGGTTTGCGAAATATTTCTAAAATTATTGAAGCCCAATTTGGTGTAAACCCCCAAAATATAAAAGGTGCTGGAGCAGCGGGCGGTATGGGCTTGGCGTCAAAATTGTTTTTAAGTGGGGATTTGAAACCTGGCATTGACTTAATAAAAGATTTGGCGGATTTCGATTCAAAAATTGCGGATACCGATTGGATAATTACCGGTGAAGGCAAGCTGGATTTGCAAACCTTATCGGGAAAAACGATTAAGGGCGTAGTAACTTCCGCGAAAGCGCAGAACAAAAACGTGGCAGCCTTTTGTGGAAACATCGAATTAAACGAAAAAGACATTAAAGGCTTCGGAATAGACTATGTCGATTCGGTTTTAAACTACTCGGAAAATTTAGGGGATGCAATGGAAAACAGCTATGCTTACGTTAAAAAAATGGCGAAAGTATTTGCTGAAAAATTGTTGTTGTTCTAAGCGATAATCTAACAACTGTTACTTATCTGGATTTAAAAGAATGGCATACATCTCGATGCCAAAACCTAAAAGCACCAACATGGGTGCCAAACGGATGCGTCGCCAGCTAAAAATGTCAGGACTAAACACATTGGGGTCGTCGCTGCCGCCACCGGCCATCAAAATAAAACCAAGGGCAATAACGGCCAAACCGATAAACATGAATTTATAGTTTTTCTTCCCAAAAACAAATGTGGGTTTTGCGTCGTCTTTTCGTTTTTTTTCTCCCATGGCGTTTATACTAGTGCTGCAAATTAACGGAAATATTTAAAAAGTTGTGTTAATGCCGTTGTAATTTATAGTTTTCAATAGTCAATAGTCAAT
>CAZZDI010000036.1:15276-18727 GCA_964653155.1 uncultured Flavobacteriaceae bacterium
GTGCTGATCCAAGTGATGACAATGCCCAAAGCAAACACAAAAACAAACAGGCCAACCACTAAAACAGGGGTGTTGAGCAAGCCGAGTTCCGGGAAGGTTTTATTAACGTAATACAGCACTACGGCCATGCCAATTAAGGCCAAAATAGCGCCGATAATGCCCAAACGCACACTTTTCCAAACAAATGGGCGACGAATAAACTGTTTGGTGGCGCCCACCATTTGCATGGTTTTTATGGTAAACCGTTTCGAGTAAACCGACAGCCTAATGGAACTGTTGATTAAAAGCACAGCAATGAGCGTAAAAATACCACTGATAACCAATACCCAAAAACTGATTTTTCTAACGTTGTCGTTCATCAAATTTACCAAGTCGTTATCGTAGGTCACTTCGTCCACAAAGTTTTTTGATGTGGCTTCCGCCGAAATTTTTTCCAAGTGTTCCGACGTTACAAAATCGGCTTTCAAATGCACATCGATGGAGTTTTGCAACGGATTGTAGCCCACAAAATCCATAAAATCCTCGCCGGTTTCGGCTTTCATAAATTCGGCCGCCTTTTCTTTTGAAACGTATTCGGTACTTTTTACATATTCGGCCATCGCCAAACTTTTTTCAAGTTGGTTTATTTCCACTTCTTTGGCGGCGTCCTTCAAATAAATGGTCAACACCACTTGCTCCTTAAAATGGTCGGATACTTTTTTTGCGTTCAACACTAACATCCCCAAAAGTCCCAATAAAAACAGTACCAGGGCAATACTGAGTACTACCGAAAAATAGGAAGAAATTAGTCTGCGTTTTTGGTGTTTTTCAAAAGATGAACTCATAAAAGTGTTTTGGATTGTGGTGTAAAAATAGTAAAAAGATATACGTTACAATGAATTAAACAAGTAATTACACAATATAACTTTTCTGCAAGAGAATTGTTGTTCGGTGTTCACTTTTTTGAACTTGGCATGGTTGTTGGGAAAACAGAACCAATAATTTTGAAAATCATATATTTTGAAAAAAACGTTACTTGTTGGCTTATTAGCGGCTTTAGGAATTTTTGAAACTGTACAGGCTCAAACGGTTGGTTTAGGGGCAAAAGCAGGAATGAATGTTTCTGGTTTTTATGGCAATCGTTCGGATAACCGAATAGAAAGAAATAATTTGATAGGGCTGCACGCAGGTTTTTTAGCGGAGATAAAATTTAACGATAGCTTTGCGTTGCAACCAGAGTTGTTGTACTCCAGAGCAGGAGCAGAAGAGGAAAATATCGTCAGGTTTCAATTGGATTACATTGCATTCCCAATTATGGCGAAATTTTACTTGGCCGATAAACTGAGCTTAGATGTGGGGCCACAGTTTGGTTTTTTGGTGAATGATGAAGCAGAAATTCAAATTGAAGACGAGCCCAGATATAACACCGATGCCAATACTTTCGATTTTGTTTTAAATGCGGGTTTAAGTGCCAAAATTACAGAACAGTGGTTCGCCCAAGTGCGGTATAGTTATGGCATAACTACAGTTGCTGAAAACCCAGATGTGAACAATGGTGTTTTTCAGTTGTCGCTAGGGTATATGTTTTAGGGGTGCGGGTTTTAGTTTGAATGTGTTTTGCTCTTTTCTGGTTTACTGATTATATAAACGCCGGCGGCAACCACAACACAACTCAATATTTTAATAAGATTGATGTCTTGGGCGTAAGCCGAATTCATAAAAACGAAGGCCACCAAACTTACCAAAATAAAACTCACAACGGGTTGTAAATATACGTAGCTACTGGTTACCGACGGCTGCAAGTGTTTGAGCGCATAAATGTTAAAAAGGTAGGCAAAAAAGGTGGTGAACAGTACCACATAGCCAATGGTTAAGTAAGTGTTTGCTGTAAATGCCTCGAAATTGGTGTTTAAAAAATCGTTTATTCCAAAGGGCAGCACGTACATAAACCCGAATAAAAACACCCAGCTCACTACGGTAATGGCATGGTATTTTTTCATTAAAGTTCTTGCTAAGACGAGGTAAAGCCCGTAACTGCTGGCATTAAGCAAGACGAAAAGGTTGCCCAAAATCGAACTGGTGCCGTCTGTTTTGTTGCCGTACAAAATTAAGAATATGGCACCTGCTCCCGCCATGGTAATGCCAATCACTTTGTTTTTTGTGATGCGCTCCTTTAAAATAAAATAACTAAAAACCAGTACAATAACAGGGGTGGCCGTGGTGATGATCGAAGCATCAATTGGCGAGGTTAAATTAATGCCATGGAAAAACAGCATTTGGTTGGCCGCACCGCCAAACAATCCGCAAAGGGCGAGCATTAAAAAATCTTTCTTTTCTACCTTTTCTTTAACGAAAAGAAGCTTTAACGTCCAAAACAGCAGAACACAGCCCATCAAACGGATAAAAACAAAAGCTGTTGGGCCAATTTTATTGGGCATCACGCCTTTGGCAATAATGTAATTGGCGCCGTAAATGATGTTGGCGCCCAAAAGAGCAAGATGGGCTTTGGTAGTATCTTTTATCAAGACAGGATGAATTTAACTGCGAAATTACGAATTGGCGTTCAAATAAAACTTAAACAGGCTCTTAAATAATGGGTATTATTTGCTCCTTTTGAAAATGATGGTATATTGTGAGGGAAACGTATTCCGTTTTTCGGTAGAAACCGTAAATTTGCGCTTTTAATTCCTCTCACAAAGACGCCAAGTAAGGCTTAGCGAGAAAATAAAGATTTATGAATTACAATTTCAACAACATAGAAGCCAAATGGCAAAAGTATTGGGCCGAGAACCAAACGTTTAAAGCAGAAAATCCTGTCCAGAACGGAGTGGAAGGGAAAATAGACAAGCCCAAATACTACGTATTGGATATGTTTCCGTACCCCAGTGGTGCCGGGTTGCACGTGGGGCATCCGTTAGGTTATATCGCATCCGATATTTATGCACGCTACAAACGCCACCAAGGGTTTAACGTTTTGCATCCGCAAGGTTATGATAGTTTTGGTTTGCCGGCCGAGCAATATGCCATACAAACGGGGCAGCATCCGGCCATTACAACCGCCGAAAATATTAAAACCTACCGCCGCCAGTTAGACCAAATTGGCTTTTCGTTCGATTGGAGTCGTGAGGTACGTACTTCAGACCCGAGTTATTACAAATGGACACAGTGGATTTTCATTCAATTGTTCAATTCGTGGTACAATAAAGATGCCGATAAAGCGGAAGACATTGCAGCACTCATCAGAATTTTTGAAACGGAAGGCAACGCCAACGTTAATGCCGCTTGCGATGATGGTGTGGAAACGTTTACAGCCTCCGATTGGAACGGATTCGACGATGTGAAAAAACAGGGAATACTATTGAAATATCGATTGACCTATTTGGCGGAAACCGAAGTAAACTGGTGCCCGGCTTTGGGGACGGTTTTGGCAAACGACGAAATTGTAAATGGCGTGTCCGAGCGCGGTGGGCAT
>CAZZDI010000037.1:0-17898 GCA_964653155.1 uncultured Flavobacteriaceae bacterium
AGGGGAGTAAGGGGTGTGTTAAAAATAAACAAATGAAAATCTATTACAATCCGAAGCTCAAAGAATTGGCAAGACAACTCAGAAACAATTCCACAAAAGCAGAAATAAAGCTTTGGACGTGTTTGCGGAGAAACCAAATGCATGGTTATGATTTTCATAGACAAAAACCAATAGATGAATACATTGTTGATTTCTTTTGCAACAAATTACAATTGGCGATAGAATGCGATGGCTATTCGCATGAAATACTGGAAGTATTTGAAAAGGATGTGAAGAAAACAAAACGCTTAAATGAATTGCAAATCCATGTGTTGAGATTTTCGGACTACCAAATAATGAACGACATTGACAACGTCATTAGAACTATTGAAGACTATATTTTCAGATTTGAAGAACATGGTTTTACACCTCCCTTAATCCCTCCTTTTTAGGAGGGAAACTGTTGCTTTAAATATGGGGTTTGAGTTTCCCCTCTAAAAAGAGGGGAGTAAGGGGTGTGTTGTTGAAGGAACCATAATTTTAAATAATCCAATTTCTTTAAGTGTTAGAAAAACTGCCAAATTTTAAAATAAGTAACCGATTATTTTTAAAATAGATATTAATTTTATATTTTTAATATATAGATGATATATATCATGGGAAAAACAAAAAAGTTAATAGAATTGAACGATGAAGCGATTGCCATTCTTGAGAAGCAGGCAAAACTTCAAAAGCGGTCTTTAAAAAACTATATTGAATACACCTTGGAAGATGCGGCCTGGCGTTACAGCGAGCCTTCGGAAGAATATAAGGCTATGATGGACGATATGATTAAACGTGACGAAGCGGGAAACTTAAAAACCTTTACTTGGGACAGCATAAAGTCTGAATATGGCAAGTAGGCGCATTGAGTTTACCGAGGAAGCAAGAATTGAATTCCATAAAGCGAAGTGCTATATGGATTTTGCAAACAAGAGCGATGAGTTTTGGGCAGATGTTGATAGGCAACTTAACCTAGTGCTTGGTTTTCCGGAAGCTTTTCAAGTACGGTACAGAACCGTTAGGGTGGTGCCGCTTGAAAGGTTCAACTATTCCATTCATTATGTGGTTAGGTCCTACGGCATTTTAGTTTACAGGTTTTTAAATCAAAAACAACATTTTTAATGCAAACCTACATCGCACTGTTAAGAGGTATAAACGTAGGCGGACAAAAGAAAGTGCCCATGGCCGAATTGCGTGATTTGCTCATAAAAAGTGGATTTGAATGCGTTAAAACTTATATTCAAAGTGGTAATGTTATTTTTCAGTCTTCTGAAGAAAATATCCAAAAATTAGAAAATGAAATCCGTTCTGCAATTTTAAATCATTTTGGTTTTGAAGTGCCCGTTTTAGTAAAAACTCCAACCGATTTTCAGAATATTTTAAACAATTGTCCGTTTCCCGATGAGCAAAAGGTAAGCAGTTACTTTGTCTTATTGTTTTCAAAACCAAATGGGGAAACTGTGGAGGAGGTTAAAAGCATGTCCTATCCCAACGAAACTTTTGTTGTTGCCGATGCCTGCGTGTATTTGCATTGTGAAGCTGGCTATGGCAAAGCAAAACTGAATAATAATGTTTTTGAACGCAAACTAAAAACCACGGCAACAGCCAGAAATTACAAAACCATGGTAAAATTATTGGCTTTAGCTTCAAGTGAATGAAAAAAGCTATCGGGAATTACTATTTTTGCCAAAATTGGTCGCTAAAAATTTATCATGACAGAACGCCATTTTATTCCAAAACCTTATTCGGCAAATGTTGAATCCGGTACTTTTTCTTGGTCATCGCCCAGTAACATCGCTTTGGTGAAATATTGGGGGAAAAAGAAAAACCAAATTCCCGAAAACCCATCCATTAGTTTTACATTAAACCATTGTAAAACCATTACAGAGCTCAGTTTTTCAAAAAAAGATCTTTCAGCTGATCTTAAGGCGACGGATGGTTTTTCGTTTGAAGTGTTTTTGGACGGACAACAGAACGAAGGATTCAAGCCCAAAATCCAAACTTTTTTTGAGCGCGTTGAACCATATTTACCGTTTTTGAAATCCTATCATTTTAAAATCGAAACCGAAAACACCTTTCCGCACAGTTCGGGCATAGCGTCGTCTGCATCGGGAATGAGTGCATTGGCGCTTTGTTTAATGAGTGTAGAGCGGTGGTTGTTGAGCGAAGCCGAAGCAAGCGGAATCGAAATGACTGATGGTTATTTCAATCAAAAAGCATCCTTTTTAGCACGGTTGGGTTCGGGCAGTGCCTGCCGAAGCATTGAAGGGCCTTTGGTAGTTTGGGGCGAACACGGTTCAGTTGGAAGTAGCAGCGATCTGTTCGGCGTAAAATATCCGCATAAAGTGCACGACCATTTTAAAAATTATCAAGATACCATTCTATTGGTCGATAAAGGTGAAAAACAAGTAAGCAGTACGGTGGGGCATAATTTAATGCACGGGCACCCGTTTGCGGAAGAACGTTTTAAACAGGCCAACAATAATATTTTAGAAATAAAAACCATTTTAGAAACGGGCGATTTCGATGCTTTTATTAAGCTGGTTGAAAGCGAAGCGTTGACCTTGCACGCCATGATGATGACCAGTATGCCGTATTTTATTTTAATGAAACCCAATACGTTGGAAATCATCAATAAAATTTGGGCATACCGAAACAAAACGGGCTCAAAAGTATGTTTTACTTTGGATGCCGGAGCCAATGTGCATGTGCTTTATCCAGAAAATGAAGCTGAAAACGTGTTGAAATTCATTAAGAATGAATTAGTTGCGTATTGTCAAAATGGTCATTATATTTGCGACGTTATTGGTTTGGGGGCCGAAAACATGTTGTAAAAGACAAAATATATTTGTTAAAAAATTGGTATATTTATTAAAAGTGTCGCTCTAAACCATAATTAATGCACTATGAAAGGACCTCTATTTTATTCGAAAATTCTACTTTTTGGCGAGTATGGTATCATTAAAGATTCCAAAGGGCTCTCCATTCCTTATAATTTCTATAACGGAGCTTTAAAGAATGACGGCAATACTTCAGAGGCAGCCTTAAAATCCAACGAAAGTTTAAAGCGATTTGCGGCATTTCTTCAAGAAATTGATGCGAATCTGGTGCGTTTTGATGTTGAAAAACTCACAGAAGACGTTAACGCAGGCATGTATTTCGATTCATCGATTCCGCAAGGTTACGGCGTAGGCAGTAGTGGTGCTTTGGTGGCTGCTATTTACGATAAATATGCTTTCGACAAAATTACGGTTCTTGAAAACCTAACCCGCGAAAAGCTATTAAAATTAAAGCAGGTTTTTTCGGCTATGGAATCCTTTTTCCACGGAAAATCCTCTGGCTTAGATCCTTTAAACAGTTATTTGAGCATCCCTATTCTAATCAATTCCAAAGATAATATTGAAGCCACGGGTATTCCGGCTCAGCAAAGCGATGGTAAAGGGGCTGTATTTTTAATTGATAGCGGCATTATTGGTGAAACGGCACCGATGGTGAGTCTGTTTATGGAAAATATGAAGCAGGAAGGGTTCAGAAATATGCTGAAAAACCAATTTATAAAACATACCGATGCTTGTGTGGACGATTTTTTAAAGGGCGATATCAAGTCACTGTTTAAAAACACCAAACAATTGTCGAAAATTGTGCTGAACCATTTTAAACCCATGATTCCACAGCAATTCCATGAACTTTGGAAAAAAGGAATAGACACCAATGCCTATTATTTAAAGCTTTGTGGTTCTGGCGGTGGCGGTTATATTTTAGGTTTTACCGAAGATTTTGAGAAAGCCAAAAAAGCCCTTTCGGCCTATAAACTGGAAGTGGTTTACAATTTTTAATTGGACTCTGTCACTCCGAGAGCGTTGGGTTTAGGGCGTTTTGGGGAGTCTCACCTTATTTAATCTTATGTTAAGCAGACGGCAGAAACACATCCTTCTTAAGTTTTTCAGCATGTTTTCTGTTGTTCGGGGCTATAATATTCTGATAATAGTTATTGCCCAATATTTGGCTTCCATCTATATTTTGGCGCACGATTTGCCTCTACATCAAGTGCTTTTTGATGTTAATTTGTTTATGCTGGTATTGGCCTCGGCGGCGACCATTGCTGGCGGATATATTATCAATAATTTTTACGATTCCGAAAAGGATTTAATCAACCGTCCCATTAAAAGCAGGTTGGATAGGCTAGTGAGCCAAAACACTAAATTGTCGTTTTATTTTGTACTCAATTTTTTGGCGGTGGTCATGGCGAGTTATGTGTCGTTTAAAGCTGTGGTGTTCTTCGCGATTTATATTTTCGGCATTTGGTTTTATTCGCATAAGCTCAAAAAAATGCCCTTTGTTGGGAATTTGGTTTCGGCCGTTTTAACCATCACGCCATTTTTTGCCATTTTCATGTATTACAAAAATTTTGAAACGGTCATCTTTGTACATGCCCTATTTTTGTTTTTGCTTATTTCCATGCGCGAGCTCACCAAAGATCTCGAAAACATAACGGGCGATCTGGCTCAAGGCTACAAAACCATCCCTGTGGTTTATGGCGAAAAGGTTTCAAAAATCATGTTAACGGTGTTATCGGTTTTAACACTCGTGCCTACCTATTTGCTGCTTTACCGTTACGATGTGGGGTACATGTATTGGTATTTTTATTTAAGCATAGGGCTGTTATTGGTTTTTCTGCTGATTCTTTGGCGGTCGCAAACAAAAATACATTACTTAATTCTTCACAATATTCTGAAATTTATTATCGTAGTAGGGGTGTTTTCCATTGTGTTGATAAAAGTAAGTGTAGTTTTAAACCGAATTTAAAAAGCAGGTTTTGAATGTTTCCGAATAAAACAAAACCGTAGCTATAAATACACAATCGCAATATTAGCTTTATCTTTGTGCAAAATTAAAGAATATGAACAGACATCAAGGGGGCAAAGGAAAAGGAAAGCCATCGGGGCGAGGAGGCGGAAACAAGCGTTTTACCAGTTATGCCAGAGGAAATGCGCCTATTAAAAAGTCGAACAACAATCAACAAAAAACGGGTAATCCCGATGAAATCCGATTGAATAAGTACGTAGCCAACGCCGGTATTTGTTCGCGCCGAGAGGCCGATGTGCATATCGCCACAGGCTTGGTTACCGTAAACGGAAAAGTGGTTACCGAAATGGGCTATAAAGTAAAACCGGATGACGAGGTGCGTTACGACGGTTCGAGAATAAGCCCAGAGAAAAAAGCCTATGTGTTGCTGAACAAGCCCAAAGGTTTTGCAACAACCACAAGTGAAACCAAAGGACGGACGGTAATGGATTTGGTGGCCAATGCTACCAGTTCTAAAATAAAGCCCATAGGCCGTTTGGGAAGGAATTCAAAAGGCTTGTTGTTGTTTACCAACGATGAAGCAGTAACGAAAAAATTCACCAATTCCAAAAATGGCGTGGCGCGTTTGTTTCATATTGAATTGGATAAAAATTTAAAGCACGACGATTTCAAAAAAATCCAAAGCGGATTTAAAATTGAAGGCGAACCCATTGAAGTTGAGGAAATCAGTTATATTGATGGTGCTTCAAAACGTGAAATAGGCCTAAAAATTAAAAATACGGGAAACACCATTATTCGAACCATATTTGAATATTTCAACTACGATATTGTGAGTTTAGATTGTGTCGCTATTGGCCACTTAACCAAAAAGGATATTCCGCGTGGCCACTGGAAACATTTAACTGAGCAAGAGGTGAATACCTTAAAAATGCTTTGATATTCAGTAGGTTGATTTGGTGTGATATTTTGTTAAGAGCATCAAAAATTACAAATTTCAATTAAAAATCCTAACACAACTATAGCAGTATTTTACAAAGCGTTAGAAGAAAATTTTTATTTTTGGAACAGTAATTGTAATTTCTAAGGTAAAACAATAAATGTGGCTTTAGAAAGTTACATTACATAAGTTCCAAATACCATGAAAAAAATACTACTTATACTAATTACTTTTGTTTCAGTCCATTTTCTGGAGGCCCAGCCAGAACCGGCATTTGGCGATGGCGAATGGTTTAAATTCAAGATGAGCTATAGCAATTGGCTAAAAGCAGGAAATGCTACTTTGTTGGTAAAAGATTCGAAATTAAACAACAAAGACGTTTACCATGTTGTAGGCAAAGGCTGGACTACTGGTATGATCAAATGGTTTTTTAAGGTAAAAGACAGGTACGAGTCCTATTTCGATAAAAAAACCATAGTGCCTTACAGATTCATCCGAAATATTGATGAAGGAGGCCATATTAAAGACTTAGAGATAGATTTTGATCAGGCAAACAATAAGGCGCACGTACACGATAAAAAACACAATACAAAAAAAACATTCAACACCAAGCCTAATATCCAAGACATGGTGTCAACCTTTTACTATTTACGTAACAATTTAGATACCGATAACTTAAAAGTAGGCGATGAGGTAATGGTCGATATGTTTTTTGATGAAGAAAACTACGGCTTTAAATTGCAATATTTAGGTGAAGAAACCATCAGTACCGATTTTGGTAAAATTGAATCTTTAAAATTCAGGCCTTATGTGATGGCGGGACGCGTGTTTAAAGAAGAAGAAAGTTTAACACTTTGGGTGTCGAAAGACAAAAATAAAATACCTTTACGCATCAAGGCCGATTTAGCCGTTGGTTCGTTACGAGCCGACCTCGAAGCGTTTAAGGGCTTAAAACATCCTTTTAAAATTGTAGTTAACAATTAACCCATTTTGAGCAGCAATATAAACAAAAAACTAAAGGAGAAATATGAGGCCATCGACCAAGATGTCGAAGCCCATCTTGAGGGTTTGCTACATAGTAAACCCATTAATTATTGGGATTATATACAAACCGATGCCCTGTTGAGCCTTCAGGTACAGCGAACCGTTTTTCCGGACGAGAAGGTATTCATTATGTACCACCAAATCTCAGAGTTGTTGTTCAAAATGATCTTGAGTGAGATTGAACAAGTGGCAAAAGCCAACCCCATTAGCGCCGAGGTTTTTACCGATAAAATTATGCGCATCAGTCGGTATTTTGATGTGCTTACATCGTCGTTCAGCATTATGAAAGAGGGTATGGACATCGAGCAGTACAATCAATTCAGAACAACATTGATTCCGGCAAGCGGATTCCAAAGCGCACAATACCGAAAGATAGAGTTTGCATCCACCGAGCTCATCAATCTTATCGACAAACGGTTTCGCGATACCATAGACCGCAATTCATCTTACGAACACGCCTTCGAGCATTTGTATTGGCAAGCAGCCGGAAAAGATTTTAAAACAGGCAAAAAAACCTATACATTATCGGCGTTTGAAGACCGATATAAAGAGGAATTTATTAGATTTACAAAATTTTATCAGTTTAATAATTTGTGGACCAAGTTTAAAGCCCTGCCCAAAGCGTCACAAGCTAATAAAGATTTGATAAAAGCCATGCGCCATTACGATTATACTGTAAACATAAAATGGGTAATAGCACATTATAACACGGCAAATCATTATTTGAACATTGGAGGGCAAACAGCAGAGGCCACAGGAGGAAGTGAGTGGGTCAAGTACATGCACCCTAAATACCAAAAAAGAATATTTTTTCCAGATTTATGGACAGAGAACGAGAAAGACACTTGGGGAACAGATGTTTAATCATACTATTGGCGCTTACAGCAGTTTTTATGGGCTGTAAAGACGAAGAAAAAGCACAGGCCGAAATACCGGAAGTATTTGAAGAAGAGGTGGTTGAAGAAAATATAGAGTTTGGTTTTAAGCTTGACGATTACGTTGTAAAAAGAGATACAGTAAAGGCTGGTGAAAGTTTCGGCGAAATTTTGGAGCGAAACAATGTGGGCTACCCCAAAATTTTCCATATAGCTGAAAAAACAAAAGAAGTTTATAACATAGCTCGTTTTTTTCAAAAGGGTAAACCTTATGCGATTTTGTGTGCTAAAGATTCCCTTGAAACCCCTCAAAGTTTTGTTTATCAGCCCAGCTTAGAAGAATATGTGGTCATCAATTTTGCAGACTCCATTCACGCTTATGCCGATAGAAAGCCCATTAAATACGTAGAAAAAACAGTAACGGGTGTAATAAACAGTAGTATTTCGGTAACCTTGGATGAGCGAGGCGTAAGCCCTGTTTTGACTAATAAACTAGCCGATGAAATTTATGCTTGGACCATCGATTTTAGGCGATTGCAACCCGGCGATCGCTTTAAAGTGATTTATACCGATAAATATATAGACGATAGCATTTATACCGGAGTGCACAATGTAAAAGCCGCTTATTTTGAACATAATAGCGAGCCCTTTTATGCCTTTAGGTTTACGACCGATAGTGTAAAAGGTATTGTGGATTATTTTAACGAAGACGCCAAAAATTTACGCCGAGCCTTTTTAAAAGCACCAGTTAAATTTAGTAGAATATCGTCGCGTTACAACCTAAAACGACGCATTGCAGTTTACGGTTATAAGGTGCGCCCACACAAAGGCACCGATTTTGCAGCTCCTATCGGTACACCCATAATGGCAACGGCCAACGGTACAGTTACTAAATCCGAACGCCGGGGCGGTAACGGCAATTATGTAAAAATCCGCCATAACGCCACTTACGAAACCCAATACCTTCACATGAGCCGAAGAAAGGCTAAAGTAGGCGATTTTGTAAAACAGGGCGATGTTATTGGCTGGGTAGGAATGACCGGGAATACTGGTGGCCCACACGTGTGCTATCGTTTTTGGGTAAATGGCAAGCAGGTAGATCCATTCAAACAAAAATTGCCTGAGGCCAAGCCCATTTCAGATAGCCTAAAAGTAAAGTATTTAGATTTTATAGCTCCAATAAAATATCAGTTAGATAACCTTTATTTTGAACCAGAAATAGAGGGCGAGCAACCAAAACAACCCATAATCACACAAGCAAACTCATAATTATGGCATTACCAGCAGTTAACCCAACAACTACCGAAGCTTGGAAAAAACTACAAGTACATTTTGAAGATGTTAAAGGGCTTCACATGAAAGATTTATTCGCAAATGATGCCGATCGGGCGAGTAACTTCACCATTAAATGGGACGACTTTTATGTGGATTATTCAAAAAATAGAATTACCGATGAAACCTTAAAACTGTTGCTTCAGTTAGCCGAAGAGGTCAAGTTGAAAGAGGCCATAAAAAGTCAGTTTTCGGGTGAAACCATAAATAAAACTGAAGGTCGAGCGGTATTGCACACGGCACTCAGAGCGCCAAAAACAGCTAATTTTAAGGTGGATGGCGAAGACGTCATGCCTGAAATCTATGAAGTAAAGGAAAAGATTAAAAACTTCACCAACGAAGTAGTAAATGGCGCACGAAAAGGCCATACCGGAAAGACGTTCACCGATGTGGTTAACATTGGCATCGGCGGCTCAGATTTAGGACCGGCAATGGTAGTCGATGCTCTTCAATATTATAAAAATGATTTAAACACACATTTTGTTAGTAATGTAGATGGCGACCACGTAAACGAAGTCATCAAAAAACTAAACCCCGAAACCACGCTGTTTGTTATTGTTTCAAAAACGTTTACAACGCAGGAAACACTTTCAAACGCCAACACCATAAAGGAATGGTTTTTAAAATCGGCTCCAGAAGCAGCGATTGCCAAACATTTTGTGGCGGTATCAACCAACATTAAAAATGTAAAGGCATTTGGTATAGACGAGAATAATATTTTCCCAATGTGGGACTGGGTTGGTGGCCGTTTTTCACTTTGGAGTGCCGTGGGTTTAAGCATTAGTTTAGCCGTTGGGTACGATAATTTCAACAGTTTGTTGAACGGTGCCCATAAAATGGACGAGCATTTTAAAAATGAAGACTTTGCTGGAAATATTCCTGTTATTTTAGCTTTAATCAGTGTTTGGTACAATAACTTTTTTGAGGCCGAAAGCGAAGCCATTATTCCGTATTCGCAATATTTAAACCAGTTTGCAACTTATTTGCAGCAAGGTATCATGGAAAGTAACGGAAAAAGCGTTGACCGAAACGGCAAGCCTATCGATTACCAAACCGGAACCATTATTTGGGGAGAACCGGGCACCAATGCACAGCATGCGTTTTTTCAATTGATACACCAAGGCACAAAATTAATTCCGGCCGATTTTATCGGTTTTGCTGAGTCGTTGCATGGCAACCAAGACCATCAAGATAAATTGATGTCTAACTTTTTGGCACAGACCGAAGCACTGTTAAACGGAAAGACCGAGCAGCAGGTTGTAGCTGAAAGTACCCAGTCGAACGTCATAGCTTTTAAAGTGTTTCAGGGAAATAAACCTACAAACACCATATTTATCAACAAATTGACCCCAGAAAGCTTAGGTAAATTGATAGCCATGTACGAGCATAAAATATTTGTGCAAGGTATTATTTGGAATATCTATAGTTACGATCAATTTGGGGTAGAATTAGGGAAGCAATTAGCAAACAAAATTTTACAGGAATTTAACAATAGCGCAACAAGCGAGCATGATTCGTCAACCCAAAGTTTGTTGAATTATTATAGAAAAAAGCGGTAGTTTCTAGGTGAAAAAAATACAAAACCCTTAAAACGGTGCGAATATTTTAAATATTTGCACCGTTTTTTTATGGGCAAGCTCCTGATTTGTTAACAATAACTTAAAATTTATACATGGATATTGCCTATTTTTGTCCCGACTAATTTCAAATAATTAATTATGAAAAAAACTATGAATCTTTTAGTAATAACGATGGCTTTTTTGTTTAGTTCAGTTATTACGGCTCAAGTAACAACATCTAGCATGAACGGACGTGTTACTGATGCCCAAGGGTCTGTTATGGGGGCAACAGTAGTTGCAACACATACACCTTCTGGTACTACTTACGGAAGTATTACCAATGCCGAAGGAATTTACAATTTACCCGGTATGCGTGTTGGTGGGCCATACACCATTGAAGTATCCTTTATGGGTTACGGAAAAAACATAACAAACAATGTTATGATCGGGTTAGGAGCACCTTTTAAACATGATGTACTTTTAACCGAAGAAAATGTTTCTCTAGATCAAGTGGTTATTTCTGCGAAACGTACCAGATTTTCTGCCGAAAAAACAGGAGCAACAACCAATATATCTAACGAGCAAATGACGGCTTTGCCTACTATAAATAGAAGTATTTCAGATATGGCTCGTGTGTCTCCTTATGCCAATGGCATGAGTATGGCTGGTGGCGATGGCCGTTCAACAAATTTCACGGTAGATGGTGCCAACTTCAATAATAATTTTGGTTTAAGTTCCAGTTTGCCTGGTGGTGGAAACCCTATTTCTTTAGATGCTATTGAAGAAGTACAAGTAGTTATTGCTCCTTTTGATGTACGCCAAACTAATTTTATTGGGGGCGGTATAAACGCCATTACCAAATCGGGTACCAATAAGTTTAAAGGTTCTGCTTATACCTATTACACCAACCAAGATATGCGAGGGAATAGAATTGGCGATACCGATTTTGGTGTACGACCAGAAGAATCAACTTCAACCTATGGCTTAACTTTTGGCGGGCCAATTATTAAAAATAAATTATTCTTTTTTGTTAATGCGGAATCTGTAAAACGTCCAGAACAGGTTGTAAACTGGAGACCATCAGAAGACGGTGTGGCAAACCTCGATTTATCACTGTCGCGTACCAGTATTGCTGATATGGAATTGGTAAGAAACCATTTAATAGATAATTATGGTTACGATCCAGGATCTTATAGCAGTTACCCTGCCGATGAGACTAATAAAAAACTATTGGTACGTATGGATTGGAATATTAACGATGCCCATAAATTAAGCGTACGTTATAACCATACAAAAAATCAAGGTTGGAATCCTACAAACGGCAACTCAAATAATGCAGGTTCACGTAACCGAGCAATGAATCGTATTTCACAGCATTCTATGGCTTTTTCTAATTCAACGTATTCTATGGATAATATCGTAAACTCGTTTGCTTTAGATTTAAACAGTAGATTTTCAGACAAGCTTTCCAATCAGCTTTTGGTAACGTATTCTGAAATACAAGATGCCCGTGGTACAAAATCATCACCATTTCCATTCATAGATATAATGAATGGTCTTGATGGAGATGGAAATCAAATAGACGAACCTTACATGTCAGCAGGTTACGAATTATTTACTTGGAACAATGCCGTAAACAACAACACCTTTACCGCCATCAATAATTTAACGTATTATTTAGACGACCATAAAATCACGGGAGGTTTAAGTTACGAACATCAATTGGCAAACAATTCATACATGCGAAACGGTACAGGCTACTATCGTTATGCTAGTTTGGATGATTTTTTAAATCAAGCAGCTCCGCGAGATTTTGCTTTAACTTATGGCTACGGAGGAGAAAAGAATCCAGCTGCCGAAGTAGCGTTCAATCAGTTTGGAGTTTATCTTCAGGATGAATGGAGTGTTAACGACAACTTTAAATTATCCTACGGAATTCGTGCCGATTATTTGAAATACGAAGACAATATTATAAGAAACAATGCCATTTATGATTTAGATTTTGGCGGAAGAACAATAGATACGGGCGAATGGCCGGAAGCCAATGTGCAATTTTCGCCAAGAGCCGGTTTTATTTGGGATATTAAAGGCGATCAAAGTATGAAGCTTCGTGGTGGTACAGGCATTTTTTCGGGGCGATTACCACTGGTGTTTTTTACCAACATGCCAACTAACTCAGGTATGGTGCAAGGAAGCTATGCCGCTGTAACAAGATATAATTCAGATGGTTCTGTAAGTTCTGTGGATCCTGCATTGGCCGGCTTAGCGGGCCCTATGATAACAGATGTAGATGAAATGATTGATAGATTGGGGCTACCAAGCACCATTACTCCAGAAGATGGTGTTTTACCAAATGAGATCAATAGTATAGATCCTAATTTTAAAATGCCACAAGTTTGGAAAACCTCTTTGGCATTAGATTATGAAATTCCTGTAAACTTCCCGTTTTCAGTTACATTAGAGAGTGTTTACACGAAAAATATTAATGGAGTGATGCTTAAAAACTATAATTTGATGCAGCCAGATGCAAGTTGGCAACGCTTTTCCGGGTCAGACAACCGTTATATTTACCCCGATAGCGATGATATGACCTATACATCAAGAAATGCCTTTGTGCTTTCTAATACTAGCGAAGGTTGGGGTGCAATAGGAAACATTACCCTTAATGCGCAACCCGTTGAAGATTTAAATTTAATGGCTGCTTACACTTACACCGAATCGCAAGAAATATCGGGCATGCCAGGCAGTAATGCGGGGTCTGCTTATAATGGTTTAATTCAAGTTAATGGGCCACATTTGCCAGAACTAGAAGGTTCTCAATATGTGGTGCCAAGTCGTGTTATTGGTTCGGCTTCATACAAATTGCCATGGTGGAATAATTCATTAAAATCGTCTACTTTAATTAACGTATTCTATTCAGGATTTTCACCTAACGGAAATAGTTTTACTTACACCAACGATATGAATGGCGATGGCTATTCTTCAGATTTGATATACATTCCAAGTGGAAGAGGCGATATTAATTTTGTGAGTCAAGCCGATGAAGATGCCTTTTTCAATTTTATGGAGCAAGATAAATACTTAAAAGCGAACAAAGGTAAATATGCAGAAGCTTACGCGGCACGTAGCCCTTGGTTGCATCGTTTCGATTTAAGATTGTTACGCGAATATTATTTTAATATAGGAGAAACTAAAAATACCTTACAATTTAGTTTGGATTTTATAAATGTAGGGAATTTAATAAACTCTGAATGGGGTGTGACTAAAAATAATAACATCTCTAACAACGGACAAATTTTAACCTATGAAGGCGTTGATGCCAACAATGAACCTACGTTTTCTTTTATCCAAGTAGATGGTGCTTATCCTACTAAAACTTACGATTATAATTCGTTTTATGGAGAAGCATGGCAACTGCAAGTAGGTGTGAAATACATGTTTTAAAAGCTAAATTTCTATTATTTAGATTCTTAAATAAACCAAAGCCGCTTCCGTATGAAGCGGCTTTTTTATGCATTAAATCATTACCTTTGTAGTAACATAAAATATTATCACTCATGTACGAAACCGTAAAATCACTCCATTCCTATTGGGCTTATTTAGTATTGCTAGTTTTAGTAATCGCCACGTTAAACGCCATTATCAAAACCTTTGGAGACAAAGAATATGAGGCCAACGATTTCAGAAAGTCGTTGTTCACTTTAATTGTTTCGCACATTCAATTGTTGATAGGTTTGGTGCTGTATTTTGTGTCGCCACGTTTACAGCTGTTCAGTGAATTGGGCATGGGCGGCGTAATGAAAGATGCCGTAAACCGTTTGTATTTGGTGGAACATCCGTTCATAAATATTATTGCCGTGGCATTAATTACTATTGGCTATTCTAAGCATAAAAAGAAGCTCACCTCAAAAGCAAAGCTAAAAACCATTGCTGTTTTTTATAGTATCGCCCTGATTTTGTTCCTTTCCAGAATTCCGTGGAATACTTGGCTGGGGTAAAATATTTGAGAATATAATTTGTTCTGTTCAGACCTGTCAGGTTTTTAAAACCTGACAGGTTTTTTACTTTTCACATTTCTTTAATCAAAAATACATACACCGGAAAGTGGTCGCTAAAGCCATTGCTAAAACCACCATCGCTCCAGCTTCTAAAAGGATAGCCTTTGTAAGGTCCGCTGTTTTCAATCAAATAATTTTTGTTGAAGATGCCCGCTTTGTAAAATCTAAGTGTAGAATAATCCTTTTCCAAAAAAGGCTTGGTAAACATAATTTGGTCGAACAAACTCCAATTATCGCGGTACGCCGTGGTGCCCAGTCCGTTTTCATAAAAACCCGCAAACGGATTGTAAATCCCTTTTAACCCCACTTTTTTAGGCTTGTTTTTAGCATTTAAAACCGATTTTATACTTTTGTTGTTCGGGTTGTCATTCAAATCGCCCATTGCTAAAATTTTGGCATAAGGGTCTATCACCTGCAACGAATCGATTAAATATTTATTCAATTTCGCGGCAGCAATACGTTTGTGCTCACTTTTTGCCTCGCCACCACGACGCGATGGCCAATGGTTTACAATAATGTGAATTTGTTCGCCTTCCAACAAGCCGCTCACCAAAAGTTGGTCGCGTGTGTAATCTCTTTTTTGGGTTTCGTGATTATAAATCTTCAGTTCGTGGGTACTTGTATGGGTAGGGGCAAAAGCCTTTTTCTGGTATAATAAGGCCACGTCAATTCCTCTAATATCGGGTGCATCAAAATGAATGATGCCATAATCTTTCCCAATCAATAACGAATCGTTTACCAAATCTTCCAAAACGCTTTTGTTTTCTACTTCGCAAACTCCAAGAATGCTTGGCGAATTACCGGTAACATCATGCCCAATATCTGAAATTGCCCGAGCCATATTCTTGATTTTTTGTTTGTAAGCATCTTGTTTGCTGGTTTTCAGCTCCATCATGGGGCTGTATTCATCAAATTTTTGGGGATCGTTAATGGTATCGAACAAATTTTCAAGATTGTAAAACGCCACGGTATGGATTTTATATTTTTTTTCCTGTGCGCTGCTACTTGAAAAAACACCGAAAAACACCAGTAAAATAGCTAGCTTTATATGATTAGCAGATCTTGAAAACATACTTTTTTGATACAAATCTTAAGCCAAATTTACGTGTTTGTTGTGAAAATGTTGTAAATTTCTTCACAAAGTGTTTCTTTTTTCATCTTTTTTGTTTGAATTTTAAAATGAATAGAACATTACTTTATCTTTTGTCGGGCTTGTTTTCAATCGCTGTTTTTCCGCAGCAAACTTTAATAAAGGGAAGTGTTAAAGACGCCCTTTCGTACAATGTCGTTGAAAATGTGATCATTACGATTGAAGCCACCGGGCAGTATGTTCTCACCAATGCATTGGGCGAATTTGTATTTCAAAACAACCTGCCTTTGGGCGAACAGATGTTGCGCATTTCCAAAACGGGCTACCTCACCAACCGCTACCCAATTGTGGTGAATGAAGGCGAAACCGTGAACATTTCCGATATGATTTTAGAACGGAATACCGCCTATGCCGCCGATTTGTTTACCATTACCCTGTCGGAAGATGAACTGAACGACGATACCAGCGGCGCCGATAACATTTCGGGGCTTTTGGCTTCGTCGCTCGACGTGTTCCAGCGTACCGCAGCGTTTGAGTTCAGTTCTTCGTTTTTCAGGATGCGCGGGCTCGATTCCAACAATGGCACCTTGCTCATCAACGGCATCGAAATGAACAAAACCTACAATGGGCGTCCACAATGGAGCAATTGGGGAGGCATCAACGATGTGCTTAGAAATCAGGAACTGGCATTGGGTCTCACGCCCTCAAGCTATATCTTCGGTGGTGTTTTGGGGGCGACAAACATTAATGTTCGGGCATCACGGGCACGACCTGGCGGGCGCATCACCTATTCGTCTTCCAACCGAAGTTACACCAATCGGCTTATGGCCACTTACGCCTCAGGCTTACTGAAAAACAACTGGGCATACACTGTGTCGTTGGGCCGGCGCTGGGGCAACGAAGGTTATCAGGATGCCACGCTCTACAGTGCCAATTCTTTTTTCGCTTCCGCGGAAAAGAAAATCAACGACAGCCACAGTTTGAATTTAACGGCCATTTACACCCCAAACCGACGTGGAAAATCGTCACCCAACACGCAAGAAGTTTACGATTTAAAGGGTATAAAATACAACGAATATTGGGGCTGGCAAGATGGCAAAAAGCGGAATTCGCGAATTAAGGACATCAATGAACCTATTGTGATGTTGAACCATTACTGGAAGTTGTACCCAAAGACAAATTTGAATACCAATGTAGCTTATCAATTCGGGAAGATGGGCAATAGCCGACTGGACTATAACGGCACCGATTTGGTGGATGGGTTTCCGCAAGGAGGCGGTGCCAATCCAAGCCCCACTTACTATCAAAAACTGCCCAGCTATTTTGAACGGAATTTTCCGGACGATTTGCAGTTTGCTTACGGTGCCTTGAAGGCCTTTCAAAATGATGGGCAAATCGATTGGAACAACATGTACGAAGCTAACATTGCCAACAGCCAAAACGGCGGAAACGCTATTTATGCTTTGTATGATGACCGCGTGGACGACAAACAATTAACAATCAATTCTATTTTAACGAAAGATATTGGCGACCATATTATTTTGAATGTTGGAGTGAATTATAAATACTTAAAATCTGAAAATTTCGCTGAGGTTTTAGATTTGTTGGGGGCTTCAACTTATCTCGATATTGATGGTTTTGCCACCGATATCGATGCTGCGCAAAACGATTTACTAAACCCCAACCGATTGGTTTCCGAAGGCGACACATTCAAATACCATTACCATATTTTTGCGAACGAAATCAATGCCTTTTTACAAGCGCAATTCACTTATAAAAAAATCGATTTTTATGGGGCTTTAAATTTAAAAAATGCACAGTACCAACGCGAAGGCCTTTATCAAAACGGTGGTTTCCCCGATAGTTCTTTCGGAAAAGGTGAAAAACAGAATTTTACAGGCTTTGGTGCAAAAGGTGGATTTACGTATAAACTATCAGGAAAACATGTGTTCAATGTCAATGCCGGGTATTTGTCAAGACCGCCGTCCATTCAAAATACCTTTTCAAATTCCCGCGAAAATCATAATGTAGTACCGAATATTTCCGAAGAAAAAATCATGTCGGCCGATGGCAGTTATATTTTTCGTTCCCCCATTGTAAAAGCAAAACTTACGGGTTATTTCACCAAAATTGCCGATGCTAGTGAAATATCCTTCTATTTTGCCGATGGTATTGG
>CAZZDI010000038.1:0-17696 GCA_964653155.1 uncultured Flavobacteriaceae bacterium
TCGAAATGACTGAAAAAACACAGATTATTCAGAATTCTTGCTATTCCGCAAACTGATAATCGGCAAACTTTTCCTCTACCTCATCGAAAGCCGCAAAAACATCTTCGGCGTGGTCGCTAGTTACCATTTTCATTCGGTATTCCTTAAAATGCGGAATCCCTTTAAAGTAGTTGGTGTAGTGGCGTCGGGTTTCAAAAACCCCCAAAGTTTCACCTTTCCAGTCGATGGACATTTGCAAGTGGCGACGGGCCGCCTCCACGCGCTCTTTCAACGAAATGGGTTCTAAATGCTCACCCGTTTTAAAAAAGTGCTTTACTTGCTTAAAAAACCACGGGTTGCCAATACTGGCGCGGCCAATCATACAACCGTCCAATCCGTATTCATCGCGCATTTCCATGGCACGTTCGGGCGTATCTACATCGCCATTTCCAAACACCGGAATATGCATCCGCGGATTGTTCTTCACTTGCGCAATAGGCTTCCAATCGGCATTTCCTTTGTACATTTGTGCTCGGGTGCGCCCATGAATGGCAATGGCTTTACAGCCCACGTCCTGCAAACGTTCGGCCACCTCAACAATTCTAATGGAATCGTGGTCCCAGCCCAAACGGGTTTTTACGGTAATAGGAATATTGGTGCGCTTTACCATTTCGGCAGTGAGCTGCTCCATCAAGCAAACATCTTTTAAAATACCCGCTCCGGCACCTTTGCTCACCACTTTTTTTACGGGGCAACCAAAATTAATATCGATAATATCGGGCTTAGATTCGGCAACAATATCGATGGTTTGCAACATACTATCTAAATTGGCACCGAAAATCTGAATGCCCACAGGGCGTTCTTTTTCATAAATATCCAACTTCATAACACTTTTGGCAGCGTTACGGATCAATCCCTCGCTCGACACAAATTCAGTGTAAACCACATCGGCACCCTGTGCTTTACAAAGGGCACGGAACGGCGGGTCGCTAACGTCTTCCATCGGCGCTAACAGCAATGGAAAATCGGGAAGTTCTATGTTGTCTATCTTTACCAAGCCTTTTAATTTTTGCGCAAAAATACAGTAATTTATTGGTTCTTTAAAAAGCTTTTCATTTGAAAACCTTATATTTAAGCTCAAAAATTAACCCATGAAAGCCCAAATTTTACTTTTCTGCATTGCGTTTTTAGCTTTTTTTAACTGCGACGAGGTTGCCGATAAACTGGACGAACTCACCAAATTTGAAATGGATTACCAAACCACCTACACTGTTCCTCCGGTGCCGATTGTGGGCATTCCCGTTAGCCTGACATCACAAGAGATTGAAACCAACAGCGAAAGTACGTTTAGCAGCAACAAGACCAATAAAAATTCGGTGGAAAGCATTAAACTGAAAAATATAACGCTTAACATTTCTTCGCCCGAAGATGCCAACTTTAATTTTTTAAAGGAAATTCATATTTATATTAAGTCGGATAACATTGAAGAAACCGAAATAGCCAACCTTATCGATATTGAAAACCTAAACGCAAGCACGCTTGAACTCGATGTTTTAGACAAAGAATTGGAAGCTTATCTTAAAGAAGACCAGTTTACACTTCGCGTTAATGCTACGGCCGACGAAACCACATCGCAACAAATTGATGTTTTGATTGATTCGGTATTTGATGTGGATGCGAAAATTTTAGGGCTTTAATTATTTTTCAACCGTATAATAAGCTTCCTTAACCACAGGAATACCGCTTGCCGTGATGCCTTCTAAAGTTACTTTTGCTTTAGCGGCCACTTTGGCGTTATTATAATTTACCTGCACCGTTCCGGTAGTATCGGGGTGCACATAAGGGTTCCAATAAATGGTGTTTCTTACGGCAGCTTTGCTTTCTGCTTGGAAATCGTCTTCATCGGCATTCGATTCGTAAAACACACGTTCGCTATAAAAGCCTTCTATATTGTCCTTTATGCTATGGTACACTTTTTTTTCGGCGGTAGTGGTCGCGCCTTCCTTGGTATAAATGGCAATAACCCCATTGGCGCCTTCTGCGCCAAAAATAGCGGCACTTGGCCCTTTTATGGCATCTATTTTTTCAATATCGTCGGGTTGAATAAAATCAATATCACTTTGGTTAAACAACGGAAAACCATTTAAAATAATATGCGCCGGCCCATTGAAACGCATAAAACGAATGGTATCGCCCGTTACAATTACCCCGGGAATGGCAAATTGAATGTACTGATAAATATCGTTTACCACAGGTGAATTTTCATCGGGCACATAGCTAAAATCGGGCATGCCGTACAAACTAGTGGTTTCATCCTTCTTTTTGGCTATAATCTCAACCTCATCCAAAATATTTTCTGGGGCAATGCCAAAGGTGGCGAATTTCCGGTAAACGTTTTCTATTATTTTATTCGGGGTGCTTACCGTATCGAAATCAACGGTTTTATCGACACTAAAACTAACGGGCAATGCTTCCTTTTCAAAAGGGTCTATCAAAATTTCACCTCTCGATTTTCCTCGGTCGTTTTTTGAATTTAAAAACATATTGGTTTGGCCTACAAACATAAGGTCTTCAAACTTAAACCTTCCCAATGAATCGGTTTCGGCGTTGAAAATATTCATACCCTTTTCGCCCATTAAAGCCAAGGTCATGTTTACTCCGGCTTTGGGTTTTTCGCCCAACAATTGTTTTACCCTTCCAGAAATCTCAAAACCGTTTTCAGCTTCAAAACGGTTTCCTTCTCTAGGCTCGGGCATGGTTTTCCAAAGGAAATCACGCCAACCTTGTGTTAGCAGTAACAAATCGAAATGTGCTAACCGATGCGGGTTGGTGGAATTGAAATAATAAACAGGATTGTTGATTTTTCCGCGGATATCCGATTCCAATAAAAACTGCGAGCAAATGTTGCTGCTAAAATCGTTTTCATTTTCTGAGCCATTGGTATCGGTAACGCTCACCGAAAAACTTGCCGGAACGCCCAAGCCGCTTTTTGATTGGCTAACAACGTTTAAGACTACCGGTTGGCCAGCTTTATAAATCGGTTTATCTGTTTTTATCGTCACTTGTAAATCATTTGGCTTTTCAACATAAACCAAACGCTCACTTTGTGGCCGCCCATTGGCATCGTACAGGGTTATTTGGGAAATGCCCTCGGAAAAACGTTCGGTTGGCAACTCAAAAGACAAGATATTTTTTTCCAGTTTTTGGGTACCCTCCAAATAATTAATACCTCTGGTATTGCAGGAAACGGTAAGCAGATTATTGTTTTCTGCCAAGGTTTTGTCATTGGTTTTTATCGTTACAATATTTTTTCCCTGCACTTGTTTAAACGCCAATAAATAGCCTGTTTCGCTAATTTCCGGCAAAGGTTTTTCAATGGTGATGCCCGTTGAAGTGGTTATTTTTGCATGGTACTTCATTCCTGATTTTGGTTTCATCTGGAATTTTCCCATCCCGTCGTGTACACTTAAAAACAGCGACACCAATTGGTTATTCTCATCAAAAACCTCGCCTTTGGCATTAATAGGGTTTCCGTAATTATCGACGGCCTTAAAAGCAACAACAGACGGCACATTGTGCAGCAACGAACCGCCTTCCGGAAAAAACTGAACATCTATTTTTGGGGTTTCAGAAATTGTATTTGCTTCCGTTTTTTTTGGGTTTTTTCCATTTAAAGCTTCCTTTTCATTGGTTTGCTGCTTAAAAACATCAATAATTTCAATGTCTTTTTCAAAAACAAAATCGTCGCCAAAATTACGGCTGTAATTGGTGTAAGCCCGAATTTGGTACTTTCCGGGTTTCACCCCAACAGAATCCGTCAGTTTAAAATCGCCATGGCCAAGCCCTTCCTGCATATAAGTTTTGTGGCGTGTCAATATTTTTGATTCGGCCGAAATCAACTCCACATAAAGCACGTTGCTATGACTAAAAAGCCGATGATTAAAGGCATTTACCACATAGGCCTTGTACCATAAATCTTCGCCCAAAATATAGTAATCCCTATCGGTGTGCAGGTATATTTTTTCTATGTCGGGAATGGTTTTTTCCTGTTGGGCATTTAAAAAAGAAGTGATTGAAATGACGAAAAAAAAGCAAAAAAGGAAACTCGTTTTAAATTTAGCGGCGTATTGGTCCATTTATTTTCTGAAATTGAAAAATTAAAGATTCATAAAAGTAAGTTTATTTTGTCAAGAAAAAAATTTATTCCCATATTGTCCGCAGAAGAAATAATTTGCAGATATTCCATATTAAAACAGCTATATTTGCAAATTGAATCTTGGTACAGATTGCTTTATGAAGAACATCAGGAATTTTTGCATTATTGCACATATCGATCACGGAAAGAGTACGCTTGCAGACCGTTTGTTGGACCACACCGGTTCGGTAACCGCTAGGGAAAAACAGGACCAGTTGCTCGACAATATGGATTTGGAGCGCGAGCGTGGTATTACCATAAAATCGCACGCCATTCAAATGGACTATATATTTGAGGGCGAACCTTATGTGCTGAATCTTATTGACACGCCGGGACACGTCGATTTCAGTTACGAAGTATCCCGTTCCATCGCTGCTTGCGAGGGCGCATTACTTATTGTTGATGCCGCACAGAGCATACAGGCACAAACCATTTCCAATTTATATTTGGCTTTGGAAAACGATTTGGAAATCATTCCCGTGTTGAACAAAGTGGATTTACCAAGCGCCAACCCCGAAGAGGTAACCGACGACATTGTGGATCTTTTGGGCTGCAGCCCCGAAGACGTGATCCATGCCAGCGGAAAAACAGGTTTTGGTGTCGATAATATCCTAAAAGCTATTATTGAGCGTATTCCTGCGCCAAAAGGCAATCCTGAAGCACCATTGCGAGCCTTGATTTTCGATTCGGTTTACAATACGTTTAGAGGCATTGAAACCTATTTTAGAGTGTTTGATGGCGAAATAAAAAAAGGGCAGCACATTAAATTTGCCGCCACCAATAAAGATTATTATGCCGATGAAGTAGGCACCCTAAAACTCACTCAAGTTGCCAAACAGAACATAAAAACAGGCGACGTGGGCTACCTAATTACCGGTATTAAAACCGCCAAGGAAGTAAAAGTAGGCGATACCATTACCGATTTTTCTAACCCTACAAAAAACGTGGTTTCTGGTTTCGAAGATGTAAAACCCATGGTATTTGCTGGCATTTACCCTGTGGACACCGAAGATTTTGAAGAGCTTCGTGCCTCAATGGAAAAGTTGCAATTGAATGATGCCTCGTTGGTATTCCAACCCGAAAGCTCGGCAGCTTTAGGTTTTGGCTTCCGTTGCGGATTTTTGGGCATGCTCCACATGGAAATTATCCAAGAACGCCTGGAACGCGAATTCGACATGACGGTAATTACCACCGTACCCAACGTATCGTACCACGCCTTTACCAATAAAGAGCCCGACGAAGTTATTATTGTAAATAACCCATCAGATCTTCCCGATCCTTCAACCCTAAACCGGGTTGAAGAGCCATATATTAAAGCCACAATCATTACCAAGGCCGATTTTATTGGTAACGTAATGTCGCTCTGTATTGAAAAGCGCGGCATTATTACCAACCAGACTTATTTGACGCCCGAACGTGTGGAACTGACTTTTGAAATGCCTTTGGCCGAAATTGTTTTCGATTTTTACGACAGACTGAAAACCGTTTCAAAAGGCTACGCTTCATTCGATTATCACCCTATCGGATTGAAATCTTCAAAATTGGTACGCTTGGATATTCTTTTGAATGCCCAGCCCGTTGATGCACTTTCGGCATTAATCCACGCCGATAACGCCCAAACCGTTGGCCGAAAAATGTGCGAAAAACTAAAAGAACTTATCCCGAGGCAGCAGTTCGATATTCCTATTCAAGCGGCAATTGGTGCAAAAATAGTTTCGCGCGAAACCATTAAAGCCCTCCGAAAAGACGTTACCGCAAAATGTTACGGTGGCGATATTTCGCGTAAACGTAAACTGCTCGAAAAACAGAAAAAAGGTAAAAAACGTATGCGCCAAGTGGGAAATGTAGAAATTCCGCAGCAAGCCTTTATGGCCGTTTTAAAGCTTAACGATTAAGCAAAAAGCCCAAAGTACTTTCCTTTTTTCAATTTAATATGAAAAATGGTTTTCCTCTATTCTAAATTTTTAAGAATAGAGGGTTGTTATTGTTTTTAGTAAAAACAGATTTTTTCAATGTTCAAAAATGCTAATTTTTCAATATTGAAGTACAAATCTATGAACGTTTAAATCTAAAACCTCTTTTTCATTACCTTTTTTTATAGATAATCTTTCGTAAAGGCAATTTTACCTTAATTTCTTCAAAAAGTAAAATCGACTAAAATTGTTAATAATTATTTTGTATGTTTATAACATAGCAACTAAAAAAAATTAACAAAACCACAACAAGTCCCTAAAAACCCTATGCTTGTGTGGCCTCACTTTTTAGTGGAATATAATTTCAACACTGCTATTATTATTAACATTTTTTTTAATTAAGCAACTTATGTTTGGTCCATTTTACAAAACAACCAAACACAGTACAGTTATCATAATTTTCATGTTTTGGTAACACCAAATAGATTACAAAATTGTTAATTTTCTGTTTTTTTTTGACAAGCTATTAATCTAATTTTATGAGGTAATATTATATGAAAGCACTTTTTTACACAAGAGAATTTCCGCCATACGTTTACGGTGGAGCCGGGGTACATGTAGAATATTTAGCGGGCGAGCTAGCCAAACTCATGGAGGTTGATGTGAGGTGCTTTGGCGATCAAGACGAAAAATCAGAAAATCTCAGTGTTAAAGGCTTTCCTTTTGAAGATGGCGTTTTTAAAAATTCAGACGACAAACTGAAGTCCGTTTTCAAAACGCTAAGCACCGGGCTACACATGAATGCCGAAGCCATAAATGCCGATGTGGTACACTGCCACACTTGGTACGCCCACTTTGCCGGTATCGTTTCCAAACTATGCTACGGCACACCATTAGTCATTACCACGCACTCGTTAGAACCTTTGCGCCCTTGGAAACGCGAACAATTGGGCAGGGGCTACGATGCTTCATCTTGGGTAGAAAAAACAGCTATTGAAATGGCCGATGCGTTAATCGCCGTTTCTGAGGAAACCAAAGAAGACGTAATTAAACATTTTAATGTGGACGAAAGTAAAGTGCACGTTATTTACAACGGCATTAATCTACAACAATACCAAACCACTACAGAAACCTCAACACTTGATCAATACGGGGTGGACAAAACAAAACCTTACGTGCTTTTTGTGGGCAGGATTACCCGCCAAAAAGGGATTATCCACTTGGTAAATGCCATTAAATACATCGATCCCGATACACAAATCGTTTTATGTGCCGGCGCCCCCGACACCAAGGAAATTGGCAAGGAAATGGAAGACGCCGTTAACGAAGTGAAAAAAACACGCAAAAATGTAATTTGGATCGACAAAATGGTTACCAAAGAGGAAATCATTCAGCTTTACTCGCATGCCGATGTATTTTGCTGCCCATCAATCTACGAGCCTTTTGGCATTATAAACATTGAAGCCATGGCTTGCAAAACAGCCGTTGTGGCCAGTGCCGTTGGCGGTATAAAAGAAGTGGTTGTTGATGGTGAAACCGGATTTTTAATTCCTTTGGAACAGCAAAAAGAAGCGCCATTCGAACCTATTGACCCCGATAAGTTTTCCAGAGACCTTGCCGATGGCATCAATAAAGTAATAAAAGACAAGGCCCTACGTGAAAGCATGGCCCAAAAAGGCCGAAAACGGGTTGAAGAATATTTTGATTGGGTGGCCATTGCCAAACAAGTAGAAAGCCTGTACAAATCGTTGATGTAAATTAAACTAAGCACTAAAAAACCAGAAGATATGATTAACAATAAAGTTTTAGCCATTGTTTTAGGGGGTGGCCAAGGATCCAGACTTTACCCATTAACAGATAAACGATCAAAACCCGCAGTACCCATTGCCGGGAAGTACAGATTGGTAGATATACCCATTTCAAATTGCATTAATGCCGATATTAAGCGCATTTTTGTTTTAACGCAATTTAATTCGGCATCATTAAACCAACATATTAAGAACACTTATCATTTCAGTTTTTTTAGTAGTGCCTTTGTTGATGTTTTGGCGGCCGAACAAACCCCACACAATAAAACCTGGTTTCAAGGTACTGCCGATGCCGTTAGGCAAAGCATGCACCACTTTTTAAATCACGATTTTGAATACGCTTTAATTCTTTCTGGCGACCAATTATATCAAATGGATTATGATAAAATGATTGAAGCACACGAAGACAGTGGTGCCGAAATCTCCATTGCCACCATTCCCGTAAACGAAAAGGACGCACCTGGCTTTGGAATATTAAAAGCCAACGAAGAAGACATTATAACCTCTTTTATTGAAAAACCCGATGCCAGTTTGCTACCAGAATGGACATCGGATGTGAGCGACGAAATGAAAGCTCAAGGCAGAAATTATTTAGCTTCTATGGGTATTTATGTGTTTAACAAAGATTTATTGGTGAAGTTGATGAGCAACCCAGAAACCAACGATTTTGGTAAGGAAATCATTCCGCAGTCCATTGAAAACCATAAAACCTTAAGTTATCAATACGAAGGCTATTGGACCGATATTGGAACGGTAGAATCGTTCTTTGAAGCCAATTTAGGCTTGACCGACGATATCCCAAAATTCGATTTATACGACAGAACCAAACGCATTTACACCCACGCCCGAATGCTCCCTACCACAAAAGTTGCAGGCACTTCTCTAGACCGGGCCGTAATTTCAGAAGGCTGTATTATTGGTGCTGCAAAAATCGAAAAATCGGTTATTGGCATCCGGTCAAGAATCGGAAAAGAATCAACGGTGATCAACACTTACATGATGGGTAGCGACTACTATGAAACCCTGGCCGAAATGGAACACCACAAAATAGATATCCTTATGGGCATTGGCGAACGGTGTTTCATCAAAAACTGTATTTTAGATAAAAATTGCCGAATTGGCGACGATGTAAGGATTAACGGTGGCACCCATTTAGAAGATACCGAAACCGACACTTACTGTATTAAAGACGGTATTGTTGTCGTTAAAAACGGTGCGACCATTCCAAAAGGATTCATCATTTAAAATAAAAATTACTAAACCCCTTTCAATAACTAACCAAATAATGCAAAACCAAAAAAGAGTAATCATTGATTATGTATCGCCCAGCGTTAATTGCGGTGATTTTTACATAAAACGTGTCGTTAACGAAATTGTTAATGTAGAAGCCTTCATCATGGCCGATGGCCACGACGTTTTGGGCGCTTCAGTATTGTACAAGCACGAAAATGATAAAACTTGGAAAGAAAAACGCATGTTACTCCGCTCCAACGACGAGTGGCAAACTACTTTTTCTGTTGAAAAACAAGGCTATTACACCTATAAAGTTGAAGCTTGGGTAGATTATGCCCTGAATTGGCGCTACGGACTTATTAGAAAAATAAACGACGGGCAACACGTGGTTTCAGAGTTATTGGAAGGCGCTGAACTGATAGAACCACTATTAAAAAAAGTAAATGCCGAAGACAAAAGCTACCTCGAACATTTAATACATCTCTTTAAAAATGATAGCCATTACGGCGAAGCGATTACTGAAGCTGCAAAAGACAGATTGTACAACATATTTTTTGCAAACCCTTCTAAAATATTGGCCAACACATCAAAAGATTATCAAATTTTTGTAGATAGAAAACGGGCAAGGTTCAGCACATGGTACGAGTTTTTTCCGCGTTCGGCATCACAACACGAAGGGGTTCACGGCACTTTTAACGACTGCATCCCGTTACTGCCAAGGGTAAAGGCTATGGGGTTCGATGTGGTTTACCTGCCCCCCATCCACCCAATTGGCGAAGTAAACCGGAAAGGAAAAAACAACACCACAGAAGCTAAACAAGGCGACGTGGGATCCTGTTGGGGCATTGGTTCGCAATATGGCGGCCATAAAGACATTCACCCACAATTGGGTAGTTTAGACGATTTTAAGGCATTGATCCAAGCGGCAAAAGACAACAATTTGGAAATCGCCATGGATTATGCCCTACAAGCCGCACCCGACCATCCTTGGGTGAAAGACCACCCCAAATGGTTTAAATGGCGACCCGATGGCACCGTACAATACGCTGAAAATCCGCCTAAAAAATATCAAGACATCCTTCCTATTTACTGGGAAAGCGAAGATTACAAAAACCTTTGGAACGAGTGTTTGGATATTTTAATGTATTGGATTGATTGTGGCGTTAAGATTTTTAGGGTGGATAACCCGCATACCAAACCGTTCTATTTCTGGAATTGGATCATTTCAAAAGTAAAGGCAAAACACCCCGATGTGATTTTTTTGGCCGAGGCGTTTACGGCTCCAAAAGTGATGCAGCAATTGGCAAAACAAGGTTTTACGCAATCGTACACCTATTTTACGTGGCGCGAAAGCAAGTACGACCTCATCCAATATGTTGAGGAATTGACCAAAAGTGAGCTCAAGGAATACATGCAGCCCAACTTTTGGCCCAATACGCCCGATATCAATCCGTACCACTTACAGGGCGCCAACGAATCGATGCACATTATTCGCTATGCCTTGGCGGCAACACTCAGTTCGTGCGTAGGTATTTATGGCCCAGTTTTCGAATATATGATTTCAGCGCCTTTACTGGGGAAAGAAGAATATTTAAACTCCGAAAAATTCCAGTTTGCGCATTACGATTGGAACATAAAAAACAAACTGACCACTTTAATCGCGAAAATAAATTACATCAGAAACCTCAACGAGGCGCTGCAACAAACCAACAACATTAAGTTTTGCCACATCCAGAATGACAATTTAATCGCATTCTACAAATGGAACGATAGTAAAACCAACGAAATATTTGTGGTCATCAGTCTCGATTCGCACCACTCGCAACAAGGTACCGTACAAGTGCCTTTGCACGATATTGGTGTGCACCACGGGCACAATATCGAAATGCACGATTTAATTACAGACAGTCGCTATAATTGGAACAACGAGTGGTGTTTCATAGAGTTGCACCCCACCATGCCGCTTCATATTTTCAAAATAAACAAATAATATGGCCAACAATGTTTCAACATCTTCGGTACAACCTGTTTTCGTGAGCGCTAAGCCATGGGAAGCCCTATTGGACCATACCGATTTTGTTAAAACATTCCTGTCGGATGTATTGCAAAACTATATTGTTGAGCAACGCTGGTACGGCGGTAAATCAAGCCGGCTGAAATACATCGAGCTGGCTGAATATTTCAAAATACAGCAAGGTGGCGAGATTTATTTCGGACTCATTTTAGAAGTCAATTTCGTCGAGGCCTTTTATCAGCATTATTTTTTGCCCATTGCCTTTGTAACCGATGAAGATTTTGCCAAGGAAAATCGTATTCTTCCTATTGAAATTAACAACCAACAAGGCTATATTATCGATGCCACACATTTGGAAGCCTTCAGGAAACTGGTTTTTGAACGTATTGCAACGGCTGAACCCAAGGACACCACAAAAGTACAATATCATAAAAGTCATTTGTTTAAAAACTTGACTTACGAATCATCAAGATTCATGGGCTTGGAACAAAGCAACACCTCGTTGGTGTATAACGAAAAGTATGTTTTAAAGTTTTTCAGGCGCATTTTCGCCGATAAAAACCCCGATTATGAAATGAGTCGGTTTTTATCCGAAAAAAAAGAGTTTAAAAACACCCCGGCATATTTGGGCAGCATTAATTTGGTCGATTCCAATTCAGCAAACATCACCATTGGGTTGATGCAAAAAATGATTCCGAATGAAGGCGATGCCTGGGAATACATGCTTAAAGAACTGCATAAAGTCTTTTCTAACATCGAATATAAAAACATTAATATTGATGCACTGCCCAACACCGAATTGTACCAACGTTTAAAAATTAAAGATGTTCCGGCTGAAATTATAGACTGGGCTGGTTTGAACATTTTTACCCAGGTATGCACTTTGGCCAAGCGTACCGCCGAAATGCACATCGCGCTCGGTTCGGAATTTGAAGAAACCGCCTTTACACCATCACATTACAACAACGACTACACGGTTTGGCTGAAAAACAAAATGCTTTACCAATTTCAAAACCGACTGAATACTATTGAAAACAACCTTCATAAACTGGAAGGCATCGCTTTAGATTTGGCCAATGAGTTTTTGGACAAAAAAAACCTAATCAGGAAGCGTTTTCTCAATTTCGATTGGACGAAGCTAAAAGGGGAACGCATCCGTATTCACGGCGATTATCATCTGGGTCAGGTTTTGGTAAAAAACAACGATTTTTATATACTCGATTTTGAAGGCGAACCCGAAAGCACCATTCGCGACCGCACCGTAAAACAACCACCTTTAAAGGATGTGGCCGGTTTGTTCCGCTCGTTCCATTACGCTATTTACGCTAACGTTTTCAATAACAAAGAACAATACAAAGCCTCTTTGGAGCAATTATTTAAAGCCTCCGAGATTTTGTATCGTTATATAACGGGGCTGTTTTTGGGCACTTACGTTACCGAAACGCAAAACGCCAACCTCAACTTAGGCTACAACCAAGAGCGTATTTTCATCTTAAAATATTGTTTGCTTGAAAAAGCAATTTACGAATTGGGTTACGAACTCAATTCGCGCCCGCAATGGGCAGCAATCCCATTAAAGGGCATTTCTAATATTATAAATCATTAAAATATATGGCACAGGTAAAAGTTCACAGTTTATTTACAGAATTCGACATCAACCTTTTTAAGGCCGGAAAACACTACAGGCTTTACGAAAAATTTGGTTCGCACCTCGTTACCGTTGATGGCATTGATGGCGTTTATTTTGCTGTATGGGCCCCCAGTGCCAAACAGGTTTCTGTAATTGGTGACTTTAATTACTGGATGGAAGGCGAGCACCAACTTAACGTACGATGGGATTCCAGTGGTATTTGGGAAGGTTTTATTCCGTTAGTAGAAAAAGGCACCAAGTACAAATACAAAATCCAGAGCCATAACAACGATATAAAAACCGAAAAGGCCGATCCTTACGCCAGAAGGTGTGAACACCCGCCCAGCACAGCATCTATTGTTTGGGACGACGATTACAAGTGGAAAGACAAAACTTGGATGAAAAGCCGAAAAAAGCACAATGCGTTGGACGCCCCTTATTCGGTTTACGAAGTGCATTTGGGCTCGTGGAAAAAACACATGGAAGAAGACCGTTTTTTATCGTATTACGAACTGGCAGACGAGTTGGTAAACTACGTAAAGGACATGAACTTTACCCACGTAGAACTGATGCCCATTATGGAATACCCCTACGATCCGTCGTGGGGTTACCAAATTACGGGGTATTTTGCGCCCACATCGCGCTTTGGCTACCCCGAAGAGTTTAAATATCTAATCGATAAATTACACCAAAACGATATTGGCATCATTTTAGATTGGGTACCATCGCATTTCCCGGAAGATGCCCACGGGCTTGGCTTTTTTGATGGTTCGCATCTTTACGAACACCCCGACAGACGCAAAGGCTACCACCAAGATTGGAAAAGTTTGATTTTTAATTACGAACGCAATGAAGTGCGCTCGTTTTTAATCAGTAACGCCATTTTCTGGATGGACCAATACCACGCCGACGGCCTACGCGTAGATGCCGTTGCATCGATGTTGTTTTTAGATTATTCGCGTGAAGATGGCGAATGGGAACCCAATATTTATGGCGGGCGGGAAAACTTGGCCGTTATCAGTTTCTTAAAGGAACTGAACGAAGAGGTTTATGCGTCCTTCCCCGATGTACAAACCATTGCTGAAGAATCGACCGCCTTCCCTATGGTATCGCGACCCACATTTGTTGGCGGTCTCGGCTTCGGGATGAAATGGATGATGGGCTGGATGCACGACACTTTGGAATATTTTGCCAAAGACCCCGTGTACCGTAAATACCACCACAACGAAATTACCTTTAGTTTGGCCTACGCCTTTACCGAAAACTTTATGCTGCCCTTATCGCATGACGAAGTCGTTTACGGGAAAAACTCCATTTTAGGGCGTATGCCTGGCGACGAGTGGCAGCGTTTTGCAAATCTTCGCTTATTATATGGTTACATGTTTACCCACCCCGGAACGAAACTTTTATTCATGGGCGGCGAATTTGGGCAATACAACGAATGGGATTTCCAAGAAAGTTTAGACTGGAACCTTTTGGATTTTAAACCGCACCAAGACACCCAAAATTACTATAAAGCGCTAAACAAATTCTATAAAACGACACCCGCACTGTTCGAAAAGCCATTCACAGGCGAAGGCTTTGAATGGATAAGCTACGGCGACCACGAAAATTGCGTAATCTCGTACATGCGCAAAGGTTACAAGCCCGAAAACAATGTGGTGGTGGTCTGCAATTTAACACCGGCCATTAGAGAGAACTACCGCATTGGTCTTCCTGTAAAAGGCAAACTGAAAGAAGTATTTAATAGCGATTTAAAGGAATTTGGCGGTAGCGGTGTTTCAAACACAAAAGATATCAGCATCAAAAAAACGGCATGGAACGGTAAAGACTATTCAGCCGAAATAACATTACCTCCGCTGGCTATTACCGTTTTCGAGTTCTAATCCTAAAAAATAAAGCTTTTGTCCTTGATCATTAAAACTTCTAAGGGCAAAAGCTTCTTCATCGTGCTTCATGTCAAATATTTATACAAAAAAAATCTCTTTTTCGTAATAAATCATGCGCTACTTCAATGTGTAAATTCATTCAATTCAACACCCGTTGTACATTCAACAAGTATATAGCTGAATATTTGAACATTACGCAAATTCCTTATCGTTTTTTTAATAAAATTTACAGCCTAGTAATATTAAAAATCATTATTTTCGACACTTATTATACACGCATAATATTATGATTTTAAACACTGAATTAGAATACAAAGGGAACCTGTTTCCTTCCAAAATAATAAAATACGAAAAGAACCTCAACGTGCTGTCGTTCACCACAGAAAACGGCGTAAAACTTGAAGTGACCGTGCGCCGCGACAGTATCCTTCGTTTTAGGTTTACCACCACAGGCATTTTTGATAATGATTTTTCGTACGCCATTA
The DNA here is from genome assembly GCA_964653155.1 of uncultured Flavobacteriaceae bacterium. Taxonomy (GTDB): domain Bacteria; phylum Bacteroidota; class Bacteroidia; order Flavobacteriales; family Flavobacteriaceae; genus Flavisericum. The sequence goes on from CAZZDI010000038.1 coordinate 15,147, forward strand.
CAAAATATGCCAGCCGCGGCTACAACCATCTTGAGGTAACCGAAAACGACGAAAGTTATATTATTACCACTTCAAAACTCATCTGCCATATTTCGAAATTGGATTTGCGCTCGTCTATTTACGATGCCAAAGACAACAGTTTGATTTGCGAAGACGAGTTGGGCTTCCATTGGGAAGAAAGCTACCAGTTTGGTGGCGATGTGGTAAAAATGTCGAAAACCGCACAAGCCGGAGAAAGTTACTATGGTTTGGGCGACAAACCCGTGGACAACAACCTTAAGGGCAAACGCTTTGAGAATTGGGTAACCGACTCTTACGCCTACGGCCGCGATACCGACCCTATTTATAAAACCATACCGTTTTATACGGCACTGCACAATAAAAAATCGTACGGTATATTTTTCGATAATACCTTCCGTTCGTACTTCGATTTTTGTAGCGAACGCCGCAACATTACCAGCTTTTGGGCACACGGTGGTGAAATGAACTACTATTTCATTTACGGCCCAGAAATGTCGGAAGTAGTGGCCAATTACACCGATTTAACCGGGAAACCCCACGAAATGCCTGCCCTTTGGGCTTTGGGATACCACCAATGTAAATGGAGTTACTATCCCGAATCAAATGTGAAAGAAATTACGGCCAAATTTAGGGAGCTTAAAATACCTTGCGATGCCATTTATTTGGATATCGATTATATGGAAGGCTTTAGGTGTTTTACGTGGAGCAAAAATTATTTTCCTGACCCGAAACGTATGGTAAAGGAATTGGCCGATGACGGGTTTAAAACCATTGTGATTATAGACCCGGGGATTAAAATTGATATGGACTACTCGGTATTTAAGGAAGGGCTTGAAAAAGACTATTTCTGTAAACGTGCCGATGGCCCGTACATGAAAGGAAAAGTGTGGCCCGGCGAATGTTATTTCCCCGATTTTACAAAACCTGAAGTACGCGAATGGTGGTCTAACTTATTTAAAGAATTGGTTGAAGACATTGGCGTAAAAGGCGTTTGGAACGATATGAACGAACCCGCCGTTATGGATGTACCGGGAAAAACCTTTCCTGACGATGTACGCCACGATTACGATGGCAACCCGTGCAGCCACCGTAAAGCACACAATATTTACGGTATGCAAATGGCACGTGCCACCTACCAAGGATTAAAGAAATTCTCTTACCCCAAAAGACCTTTTGTAATCACCAGAGCCGCCTACTCGGGCACACAGCGCTACACCTCCAGTTGGACGGGCGATAACGTTGCTACTTGGGACCACTTAAATATTGCCAATTTACAGGCACAGCGCATGGCCATGTCGGGCTTTTCGTTTGTAGGATCGGATATTGGCGGATTTGCTGAGCAACCCAATGGCGAACTGTATGCCCGTTGGATCCAATTAGGTATTTTTCACCCGTTTTGTAGAACACATTCCTCTGGCGACCACGGCGACCAAGAACCTTGGGCTTTTGGAGACACTATAACCGATGTGGTACGTAAGTTTATCGAGCTGCGCTACCAATTGCTACCGTACTTGTACACAGCTTTTTGGAGATATGCCGATGAGGGTATTCCCATTTTAAAATCGTTGGTACTCTACGATCAAGAAGACCAACAAACCCATTACAGAAATGATGAGTTCATTTTCGGTGAAAAAATACTGGTATGCCCCGTTAACGGGCCTAACCAAAAGGGAAGGCGCATGTACATTCCGCGAGGCCAATGGTATAATTTCTGGACCGATGAAGTGGTAAAAGGAGGCCAAGAAGTTTGGGTAGATGCCGATTTGGATAGCATGCCTATTTTTGTAAGCGAAGGTGCCATTATCCCTAAATACCCTATTCAGCAGTATGTGGGTGAAAAAATCATCGACGAGCTTATTTTAGATGTGTATTACAAAGAAGGCAAGGAAGAATCGATGGTGTACGAAGATGCCGGTGATGGTTACGACTACATAAAGGGGCGTTACAGCTTAAGAAACTTTAAGCTGCACGGCAAAAAGGACGAACTGATTATTCAGCAGCACAAATCTGGAAAATATGTAACCACTTATAAAACCTTTAAGCTGAACTTGCATGGTTTACCGTTCAAGATTTCTAAAATAGAGATTGATAACGTTGAAATCCCGTTTGAAGCCCTACAACTTAATGGCGACAATTCGTTAACCTTAACTAAAGAGTTTACAGAGTTGCATATTATGGCATAATTGCATTATAACTTAATTTTAAGAGCCCCACTTCTTTGAAGTGGGGCTCTTTTTGTCTTACTCTATCTCTATCATTTTTCATAAATTCAATTCAAAAAATACCGTTCGTCGGAAAAATATTTTGAAAAACCAACCATTAAGGTTTCTTTGTAGTGCATACATACTAAATATGAAAAAAACACTCCTTTTATTACTTCTATTAACTCCATTACCTGATAATAATTAGTGTTTTATCATTAGCTGTTTGTTCTATAGCTAAATCTACATAAAATGTCATGCTGACGAAGGAAACATCTCATTTATACTTTTTACACCCTTCTACAAACATAGGATGACAAACAATTAC
>CAZZDI010000039.1:0-11558 GCA_964653155.1 uncultured Flavobacteriaceae bacterium
TTAAACGGAGTGGGGCTCCTTTTTGGGATAAAGAAATATTTCTGAAAGAGAATTTAAAAGAGGCAAACAAAAAGGGCATAAAAAAAGGCGAACAGATGTTCACCTTTTTTTGCCCCAAATCTACCATGAACTTAACCTACTTATGTTATGGTGAGACCAATTTATGTGTATTTTGGATAACCTGATTATTTTTTAGATGAAACGCGCTTTTTTAAGTTGAAATACGTATTTTACAGATTATTCACAGTTAAATTACTAAAATCACATTAATAGGCGCGTTCTTTATTGCCCTCATAAAAGTTTATAAAAGCACGATTTACCACCCTGTTCCCTCCAACGGTTGGGTAATTGCCGGTAAAATACCAATCGCCCAAATGCTCGGGACAGGCTTTATGAAGGTTTTCAACCGATTGGAAAATAATCTTTACTTCAGCTTTTATCGATTCATGGCTCAACAGTTCTGAAATTTTATCAGAAATTTGCTCATCGGTAAACGGATCGTAAATTTCCTTTACAAAGTTCTGCACGTGCTTGTCGTCCAAATCGGTTTGCTCGATACATTTTTCATAAACTTCTTTTACGATGTTGTATTTCCCAGCTTCCTTAAGCAACTCTAAAGTGGCCCTAAATGCAATTAAATCCTCTAAACGCGCCATATCGATACCGTAGCAATCGGGATAACGAATTTGAGGAGCCGAAGATACTACGATGATCTTTTTAGGGTTTAGGCGGTCTAACATCTTAAGGATACTCTTTTTTAGAGTAGTGCCTCGAACAATACTGTCGTCAATAATCACCAAATTGTCGTTTGGTTTTATTACGCCATAAGTAATATCGTAAACGTGGGCCACCAAATCGTCTCGGCTGCTATCTTCAGTAATGAAGGTTCTTAGCTTAACATCTTTTATGGCTATTTTTTCAATTCGCGGACGCTCTGACAGAATTTCGGTAACTTTTTCTGATGAAAGCGAGCGCTGCCCATTTAAAATTTTTGCTGTTTTGGTTTTGTTAATAAAAGCTTCGGCCGTTTCAACCATGCCAAAAAACGAGGTTTCGGCGGTATTTGGTATGTACGAGAACACCGTGTTTTTGGTGTCGTTGTTAATGGCTTCGAATACTTTTGGCATAACCAATTTACCGAGCATTTTGCGTTCCTGATAAATTTCGGCATCACTGCCTCTTGAGAAATAAATGCGCTCGAAAGAACAGGCCTTTTTTTCTAAAGGCTGCAAAATTTGTTTCAATCTTATCTCGCCAGATTTTTTCGTGATAATCGCCTGCCCAGGTTCCAGTTCTGCAATATCTTCAAACTTTACATTGAAAACGGTTTGTATTACAGGACGCTCTGAGGCTATAACAACTACTTCATCGTCTTTATAATAATAAGCGGGACGAATACCGGCGGGGTCGCGCAAAACAAACGAATCGCCGTGCCCAATAAGCCCTGCCATAGTATAACCACCATCCCAGTTTTTGGCAGCACGTTTTAATATTTTGGCCACTTTTAAGCGCTCGGCAATAAGTGGTGAAGCTTCGCGTTTGTTGTAACCTTCTTTCTTTAAATCTTTATAAATTTTGCTTACGGCATCATCTAAAAAATGACCAATTTTTTCCATTATAGTAATGGTATCGGTGTACTCTTTAGGGTGCTGCCCCAATTCTATTAAATTCGAAAAAAGTTCTTTAACATTGGTCATGTTAAAGTTTCCGGCCATGATCAGGTTTCTGTGCATCCAGTTGTTTTGTCTTAAAAACGGATGAACGCTTTCCACACTGTTTTTCCCAAAAGTACCGTAACGCACATGGCCCAAAAGCACTTCTCCTATATAAGGAATGTTCCTTTTTTGCGCAGCTACATCTTCTTTATATTCTGGGTGTTCGTCAAAAGCCTTATTGATTCTGTCGTTAATTTGTGCGAAAATGTCTTGAATAGGTTGTTGCGCCACCGACCGCACTCGGCTAATGTACCGCTCGCCCGGTTTGGTATCCAATTTAATACTGGCAAAACCAGCGCCGTCCTGTCCACGATTGTGCTGTTTTTCCATCATGAGGTACATTTTGTTTACCCCATAAAAGGCACTGCCGTACTTTTCTTTGTAATATTCTAAAGGCTTTAAAAGCCTTATCATGGCAATTCCACACTCGTGTTTTATAGCATCACTCATAAAAAAATGTTTTCGCTTTTTCTTTAATTTTTGTATTCCTTAGTCGAACTTTCAACGAATTGATTTCAAAGGAATTGAGTTTTATTGTAAACTAAAACGCACCCAGTTTGTGGGCGCGCGGTTTTTATGTTAATTCTATTTCAAATTGTGTTAACTGTTTAAATTGCAGCAAACGTTTATGTACTTCTTGATTTGTTAAGTTTTGCATGCGTTCGGTGCCAAATTTTTCTACACAGAACGAAGCCAATGTTGAGCCGTAAATAACGGCATTTTTCATGTTTTCAAATGAAAAATCGTTGGTTTTGGCCAAATACCCTGCAAAACCTCCCGCAAAAGTATCGCCGGCCCCAGTAGGATCGAACACTTCTTCCAAAGGCAATGCCGGTGCATAAAACACATGCTCATCATGAAATAACAACGCGCCGTGTTCTCCTTTTTTAATCACCACGTATTGCGGCCCCATAGCGTGTATTTTCCTTGCTGCCACGACCAATGAATACTCGCCGGTTAGTTGGCGTGCTTCTTCATCGTTTATAGTAATCACATCAACACGTTTTATTACATTTTTTAAATCTTCCAAAGCACAATCCATCCAAAAATTCATGGTATCTAAAACCACTAATTTTGGCGTGTTTTCCATTTGGTTCAACACGCTGGATTGTACCAATGGATGCAAATTGCCCAACATCACTACTTCGGCATCTCGGTAATCTTGCGGAACAACAGGGTTGAAATCGGCAAGCGTGTTAAGTTCGGTAACCAAAGTATCTCGCGAGTTCATATCGTTGTGGTAGCGCCCACTCCAAAAAAAGGTTTTGCCCTCTTTTATAATTTCAATGCCCGAAATATCGATGTTTTTATCAGACAATAAATCTAAATATTCCTGCGGAAAATCGCCGCCAACCACCGAAACGGCTGCAGCATCAACATTAAAATGCGAAGCGGCCAAGCCGATAAAAGTTGCTGCTCCGCCAAGTATTTTGTCGGTTTTGCCGAACGGGGTTTCAATAGCATCAAACGCCACGGTGCCCACTATAACTAGTTTTCCCATGAAAGGAGTTGAAATTTTTTTTGCAAATATAAGCCTTTTGAAGACTTAATTGACTATTTATTGGCGGCATTAACTTTTAATCTCAATTTTTTTTCTGAAAAAATGTGACTAATCGAAAAATGAAGTGTCTTAACGTTAAATGCTATTATCAATTCTAAAATTGGGGGGTGCCATTATGGTATTCCCTAATTTTTTTGAAAGCGTTATTTTCTTCCAAAATCGGCTGGTATTTCGCCCCAGGCCTTGGTTTCCCATTTTACAATTACGGTGCTGTAACTGTTGTTTTTTAGCCAATGGACTGCTCTGTCAACGAGTTCAAAAAGGGCTTTGTTTTTGGTGTTTCGCTCCAATTTGGTATTGCAGGTTTTCTTTTTAACCCAACTTATAGCGGTTCGCGAATCGGTGTAAATAATACGGTCGCTGTTGTTTTTTTTGAGTAGTGCCAAACCGTGCACAATGGCCAAAAACTCACCGATGTTATTGGTGCCTTCTTCAAATGGGCCTTGAATGAACAGTTGCTTTTTGGTTTTTGTGTCCACGCCCCGATATTCCATTTTTCCCGGATTCCCGCTTGAGGCGGCATCAACCGAAATGGAGTTGTAATTTGGCCGACCTATTTTTTTAAGCTGCTCGGCCGAAAGTTCGCTTTTAAAGCTTTTGCTTTTTCCAACGTAATCAAAGTAATTGCCCTTTAAAGCGGTTTTTGCGGCATCGAAAGTGGGGAAGGATTTGTACTGCGCCCCTTCAAAATTGGTGATTTGGGCTTTGCAGTCGTTCCATTTTTCAAAAACACCGGTTTTATGGCCTTTCCAAACGGTATAGTATTTTTTCTTTTTTTTACTCATTTTGTCATTTCTGTCTTTCGACTTTCGCTCATGATAAACTTTGGCGGAAACCTTTTTATGTTATGGCTTCTCGATACAAAACCTCATGGCTTCGGTTTCACTCGAAGTGACGTCAGTTCGAGTTGAGCAAAGCAAAGTATCGAGAACTATTGTTCGTTCAAAAGTTCTTTCACCACCTTCGGAAAATGTTCCATTTCCAATTCATGGATTTTTGCCGCTACATCATCGGCCGTATCAGTGGGAGTTACTTCGCATTTCGCTTGAAAAATAATGGCGCCCTCATCATAATTTTCGTTTACATAATGTATGGTAATGCCTGTTTCGGTTTCCTTGTTTTCAACCACCGCCTTGTGCACGTGCATACCGTACATGCCTTTTCCGCCAAATTTTGGCAATAGCGCCGGGTGCACATTAATCACTTTATTGGGGAATTCGTTTAAAATAAACTCTGGGAATTTCCATAAAAAGCCAGCCAGAACAATCAAGTCGGGTTTCGAGGCTCTTAAAATATTCAGCACGTCATCGGTTTTTGAAAGGGCTATTCTGTTGAACGACAAGGCGCTAACGTTTAATTTTTTTGCCCGATCTAAAACTTTGGCATGAGGATTGTTGGTAAGCACCTGAATAACAGACGCATTATCGCTGTTGTGAAAAAACTTAATTAAATTTTCAGCATTAGTACCACTTCCGGACGCAAAAATTACAATACGTTTCATCTGTTTGTTTTTGTTCTAAAATTTAAGTCAGATGTAATTCGCTATTTGAATTTACAACAATGTTCAGCAAAATTCGTAAGCTCATTTCATTTTACAGACTATAGTGTTATGATTATTTGAACAAAAAAAAGAATAATTATTAACAATTAGAAGGCATCATATAAATACTTACAAGTAATTTTAGTAAATTACGAACACATTTTTGCAGTAAAAGTGTGTTTTAAAATAAAGTTTTTTATTTTTGCCAACTAATTAAAACTTAAAATTAAAAGATTATGTCAGACATTGCATCAAGAGTAAAAGCGATTATCGTAGACAAATTAGGAGTTGATGAAAACGAAGTAGTAACAGAAGCCAGCTTCACTAACGATTTAGGAGCAGACTCATTGGATACTGTAGAATTAATCATGGAGTTCGAAAAAGAATTCGATATCCAAATTCCTGACGACCAAGCAGAGAACATCGCTACAGTTGGTCAAGCTATATCTTATATAGAAGAAGCAAAATAAGCAAAATACTTTATGGAATTAAAGCGAGTTGTAGTCACAGGATTAGGGGCTTTAACACCTATTGGCAATACCAAAGACGAATATTGGGAAGGCTTGGTTAGTGGAAAAAGCGGTGCTGCGCCTATAACATACTATGACACCGAAAAGTTTAAAACCAAGTTCGCTTGCGAGCTGAAAAACTTTAACGTTACCGATTTTATCGACAGAAAAGAGGCCCGTAAAATGGACAAGTTTGCGCAATACGCTATGGTCGCTGCAGACGAAGCCATTGCCGATGCCAAATTGAACCTCGGTGAAGTTAACAAACTACGTGTTGGTGTTATATGGGGTGCTGGTATTGGAGGATTGGAAACGTTTCAAAACGAAGTGATGAACTTTTCGGAAGGCGACGGAACTCCAAGATTCAACCCTTTCTTTATTCCTAAAATGATTGCTGATATAGCACCCGGAAACATCTCTATAAAGCACGGCTTTATGGGGCCAAACTATACAACGGTTTCTGCTTGTGCCTCTTCTGCAAACGCCATGTTCGATGCACTGAACTCTATACGTTTGGGACATACCGACGTGGTAGTTACTGGAGGAAGCGAAGCAGCGGTCACCATTGCAGGTATGGGGGGATTTAACGCTATGCATGCCCTATCTACAAGAAACGAAAGTCCGGAAACGGCATCGCGCCCATTTGACGCTACCAGAGATGGTTTCGTTCTTGGTGAAGGTGCAGGGGCTTTGGTTTTAGAGGAATACGAGCATGCCAAGGCTAGAGGAGCTAAAATATATGCCGAGTTTATTGGGGGCGGTTTGTCTTCTGATGCTTACCATATGACAGCGCCTCATCCAGATGGCATTGGTGTTATAGCAGTAATGAAAAATTGCTTAGAGAATGCAGGCTTAAAACCAGAAGATGTAGACCATATCAACACTCATGGAACATCAACACCGTTAGGTGATGTGGCCGAACTAAAAGCAATTACAGAAGTATTTGGCAGTCACGCAAAAAATATAAATATCAATTCAACAAAATCAATGACGGGGCACTTACTTGGTGCAGCCGGAGCTATTGAAGCAATCTCTGCTATTTTAGCAATGGAAAACGGCATTGTGCCTCCTACCATTAACCACGAAGTAGTTGATGAGAACATTGATCCCGAATTAAATTTAACCTTAAACAAGGCACAAAAGCGCGACATAAAAGTAGTAATGAGCAACACGTTTGGATTTGGCGGACATAATGCCTGTGTGTTGTTTAAGAAATTAGATTAAATCCCGAATGAAATAAACCATAACGATAAATTAAATTTTACAGTAAAATGAACCATGGTTTATTACATCTGACATTAAAATAAAAATATTAATCATCAGATGAAAAGCATTCGTAACATATTAAATTCCCGTTTTAAACGCAACGGGAATTTTTTTATGCAATTAAATAAGATTTTGGGATTTAAACCAAAACAAATTAAATTCTACAACAAGGCGTTTACCCACCGATCCATGAACATAAAGGACGATAGCGGCAACCCTTTTAATTACGAACGGCTGGAATTTTTGGGCGATGCCATGCTCAGTTCGGTTATTGCATCACACCTCTATATAGAAGCTCCCAGCGGCGACGAAGGCTACTTGACCAAAATGCGCTCTAAAATAGTTAGTCGCGAGCATTTAAACGAACTGGGGAAAGAGCTAAATCTTATCAATTTAGTAAAAAGCAAAATCCCTTCAGGGCAGTTTGGCGATAATATCCACGGCAATTTATTTGAAGCCTTGGTGGGCGCCATTTTTTTGGACCGAGGGTATAAATACTGCGAAAAGTTTATTTACAAACGTGTTATCATTCCTTATGTTGACATAGAAAAACTAGAGGGCAAAGTGATCAGCTACAAAAGCCTGCTTATAGAATGGTGCCAAAAAGAAAAGAAAACCTTTAGCTACAACGTTTATGACGATACTGGAAATGACGATGTTAGGCACTTCTCCGTTAAATTATCAATTGACGACAAAGTAGTGGCCAAGGCCAGGGCCACATCAAAGAAGAAAGCCGAAGAAAAAGCCTCAAAACGTGCGTTCTTCGCCTTTCAGAGCAAAATATCTAAGTTCATTTAGCTCATTTACTGCAAAACCCAACTTACTACAACGTTTTAGTCGCTTTTCTAATTAAGAATAGTGTTAACTTAACACGATACAATTTTTTAAATACTATATTTACACAATATTTATATTGAGTTATGGCTGTTCACAAACTTATTCTTGATGATACTTTTGACGATTCAGTTTATACCTTAACGGCAGTGCATTGCAGGCTTGAAGATTTCCGTTTGGCCTATCTGCTAAACAAGCATTTAGGAATACGCTTAAGCAGGAAAGTTTCCGATCTCGATGCCAAAAACGGACAAGCTTCCTATTCCATATTTGAATGGGAAGATGAAAAACAACTCACAACATGGAGTTTGGTGTCCAACATTTGTAAAACTGAAGAAACGCAACAAACAGATTACAAATCGTTATTCGACAACCAAGAAAATATAACTAAAACATTTCACTTGTTGCCAGAATACAAAACTGTAAATTTTTTTCTAAAAATAGACGGCGAACTTTCTATAGAGAAAGAACAATCTATTACAAAGGCTATTTTAAACATCCCGCAAATAGCAACAGCTTACAGTATTGATTCTGGGCAATTAAAATCTAAGGACAATTTAATTTTTAACTAATGTCAGCAGCACAAAAGAAAACCAAAATAGTGGCTACCCTAGGCCCTGCTACAAGTACGAAAGAAGTTTTAAAAGGTATGCTTGAAGAAGGCGTAAACGTATTTAGAATTAACTTTTCGCACGCTAATTATGACGATGTAAAAGAACGTATCGATATGATACGCGAACTTAATAAAGAATACGGATTTACCGCAGCCATCCTGGCCGATTTACAGGGGCCAAAATTACGTGTTGGCGTAATGAAGGAAGAAGTAGTGGTAAACCCTGGCGACGAAATTATTTTTGCCACAGGAGAGCGTTTTGAGGGTACCAAAGAACGCGTTTACATGACTTACGATAGTTTCCCCCAAGATGCCAAGCCGGGCGAGCGCATCCTTTTGGATGACGGAAAACTTATTTTTGAAGTGGTTTCAACCGATAGAAAATCGGAAGTAGTTGCCAAGGTGATACAAGGTGGGCCATTAAAATCCAAAAAAGGGGTAAACTTGCCCAACACCAATATTTCGCAACCAGCTTTGACCGAAAAAGATATTGAAGATGCCATTTTCGCCATAAAACAAGATGTTGATTGGATTGCACTTTCGTTTGTTCGCCATGCCGAAGATTTAATGCAATTACGCGATTTAATCAACCAACACAGCAATTATAAAATCCCGATTGTGGCCAAGATTGAAAAGCCGGAAGCGGTAGAAAATATCGATAAAATTGTAGCACATTGCGATGGTTTAATGGTGGCACGTGGCGATTTGGGTGTTGAAGTTCCTGCACAAGAAGTGCCGCTTATCCAAAAGCAATTGGTACTTCGTGCCAAAAAGGCCAGAATCCCGGTGATTATTGCCACACAAATGATGGAAACCATGATTTCCAGTTTAACGCCTACTCGTGCCGAAGTGAACGATGTGGCCAACTCGGTAATGGACGGCGCCGATGCTGTAATGCTTTCTGGTGAAACTTCGGTTGGAAAATATCCTGTACAGGTTATCAAACAAATGGCTGATATTTTAAGAAGCGTTGAAAACTCAGAATTGATTAAGGTACCGCAATTGCCACCGCACATCCGTACCAATCGTTACATCACTAAATCGATTTGTTACCACGCGGCAAACATGGCCAACGAAATTAACGCCAAAGCCATTTCCACCCTTACCAATAGTGGGTACACCGCTTTCCAAATTTCGGCCTGGAGACCTTCGTGCCATATATTAGTGTTTACATCAAACGAGCGTATTTTAACCCGTTTGAGTTTATTGTGGGGCGTTCGTGCGTTTTATTACGATAAGTTTGTAAGTACCGATGAAACCATTGAAGATGTTAACGCCATTGCTTGTAAACAAGGCTATTTGGATGTGGGCGATATGGTAATCAGTTTGGCGGCCATGCCTATCCAAGCGAAAGGCATGGTAAATACCTTACGTGTTACCGAAATTGAAACTTGCCAAGTTTAAGGGGTAATTATCTTCGGTTTTCAAAATAAAAAGGGCTGCTTGTTAACAAGCAGCCCTTTTTATTTTGAAAAAATCAATCGGAAAAAACTATTCCCCTACTTGATTTTTAGCATCTTCAATCATTTTTTCATTTGGCAAAATAGCTACATTTACACGACGGTTTTTAGCTCTACCCTCGGCAGTAGAATTATCGTGCATAGGCTGGGTTTCACCAAACCAATTGGTAGTTAACCTGCCACTGCTAATTCCGTTTCCAGATAAATAATTGGATACGGCATAAGCACGGTTTTTCGATAACGTCATGTTGTATTCTTCCGAACCTTGGCTATCGGTATGCCCAACCACTAAAATATTAGTATCTGGATATTCCTTAAACACCCCAATAAGTTTATTTAGTGTGGTTTGCGATGCAGAATTAATGTTGTATTTATTGGTATCAAAATACACGCCACTGCCTTCATCGAAAGTCACTACAATACCATCGTCAACACGTTCTACTTCGGCTCCGGGTATTTCCTCCTCAATTTTTTGGGCTTGTTTATCCATTTTGTTTCCGATAAGTACGCCCGCGGTTCCTCCAACAACACCACCTATTACGGCACCCAGCTCGCCATTACCGCCTTTACCAACGTTGTTACCAATAATAGCACCTAAAATAGCGCCACCAGCAGTACCGATTACGGCTCCTTTTTGCTTATTATTGGCATTCTGTACCGCTTTACAATTAGTGAAACTAATAGCCAAAACAGCTACTAACACTAAGATGGATGTTTTATTTATAAATCTTTTCATCTGTTTATTTTTATTTGTTTTTAATTGGTCAAATGTAATTCGCCATTAAACATTTAACTCCCTTTTTTATTTTTTATGGAGGCGTTGAACCTTCGGTTTCGGTTGGCATCAACTTAATTGTTATGGCTCATTTCATAATTTTTATTTTTTTATTGCTTAGTAAAATTCATTGTAATGGTAAAGGGCTTTCCTCCTACCATAAGGGTTTGCTGCCATTGCATCATGCTTTCAGACAGTGAAGTTAAGCTCAACCTGAACCCTTTATTGGTTTCCGATTTGTGCTTTTCGTTAGTGGGCTTCAATAAGAAATCGTAAAGTCCGGTTTCTTCATTAACCTCATCAATGGTAAACACGAAATGCCTTTCGCCCGTTTGGCAACCTACATCGCCAATGTTATAAACCCCCGTATTGTTATTTGGGATAAATTGCCAAGCGCTGCCTTCAAAACAGGCTTTTGAAGCATCATCCAAAAGTGTTACATTGTAGGTTCCAGCCTCGCTATAACTAATGTTGTTCAACACCCAATTGCCCTTGATGACTTTTTTGGATGTACGAACCGTTTTTGATGCCCCGCAGGACAAAACACTAATGGAGACAAGTAATAAAAGTAATTTTTTCATTGTGTCGGTTTTTAATTAATATGCTAATCTAATATACGAATGTGATAGCAATGAAAGATGTTCAAATAATTAAAGTGTTAACTCAAAAGCAATAAGCGTAACCCATAAAAATGAGACTAAACCACTAAAAATCAACAGATTAAAACCTATTTTCTGAGAGTGTTTTTGCAAGCATATTTAACATGGAATTAACAAAAAAGCACCTTGTTTACAAGGTGCTTTAATTTTGAATTTAATTATCTTTAACTTATTTGTAAACCGTTAACTACATTACTGTCGTCAGGATTAACAAAAACCAATTTGCCATCGGCACTTTCGGTCATTAAAATCATGCCCTCGCTTTCAACACCGCGTAATTTTCGGGGTGCTAAATTCACTAACACAGTGACTTGCTTGCCCACCACTTCTTCGGGGGTGAAACTTTCGGCAATGCCCGAAACAATGGTGCGTACATCAATACCCGTATCGACTTTTAATACCAACAGCTTTTTAGCTTTTGGCATTTTTTCGGCTTCCAAAATGGTGCCCACTCGAATATCGAGTTTTGTAAAATCTTCAAAAGTGATGGTTCCTTTTTGTGGTTCAACCGCTTTGTTTGCTGCTTCGTTCGCTTTTTTGCTGGCTTCCAATTTATCCAATTGTTTTTGGATGGTGTCGTCTTCTATTTTGGAAAACAACAATTCGGCTTTATTAATTTGATGACC
>CAZZDI010000039.1:11658-17671 GCA_964653155.1 uncultured Flavobacteriaceae bacterium
GCCAACGCCGAAGCGATTTGTAGCGCCACGTACATAATGGTTTGGGTACGGGCTTCATCGGTTTTTATCACTTTCCAAGGTTCTTCATCAGCCAAATATTTATTACCCAAACGCGCTAAATTCATCAATTCCTGCCCCGCTTCCCTAAAACGGTAACGCTCAATGGAACTGGCGATCACATCGGGGTATGCTTTTACGGCGGCCAAGGTTTCTTCATCAACTTTTGAAAATTCAGATGGCTGCGGAACAACCCCTCCGTAATATTTGTTGGTCAGCACCACCACTCGGTTAATGAAATTCCCAAAAATGGCCACCAACTCGTTATTGTTTCTGGCCTGAAAATCTTTCCAAGTGAAATCGTTATCCTTGGTTTCGGGTGCATTGGCGGTCAACACATAACGCAACACATCTTGCTGCCCCGGAAATTCCTTTAAATACTCGGGCAACCAAACTGCCCAATTTTTTGAGGTGGACAATTTATTACCTTCTAAATTTAAAAACTCGTTCGCCGGCACGTTGTCTGGCAAAATGTAACTGCCTTCGGTCTTGAGCATGGCCGGGAAAATAATACAGTGGAACACAATATTGTCCTTCCCGATAAAATGCACCAATTTGGTGTCTTTATCTTTCCAATACGGTTCCCAATCTTTCCCCTCGCGCTCGGCCCATTCTTTTGTAGATGAAATATAACCAATGGGTGCATCAAACCAAACGTACAGCACTTTGCCCTCGCCGCCTTCAACCGGCACGGGGATACCCCAATCCAAATCGCGGGTTACGGCCCGTGGGCGCAATCCGTCGTCAATCCAAGATTTTACCTGTCCGTAAACATTGGGTTTCCAATCTTTTTTATGGCCTTTTAAAATCCATTCCTTTAAAAAATCCTCGTATTTATCCAATGGCAAAAACCAGTGCTTGGTTTGCTTTAAAGTGGGCACGTTGCCCGTTAATGCCGATTTCGGATTGATTAAATCGGTGGCATTTAAACTGGTTCCGCAGTTTTCGCACTGGTCACCGTAGGCTTCTTCATTTCCACATTTCGGGCAGGTTCCGGTTACAAAACGGTCGGCCAAAAACTGGTTGGCTTTTTCGTCGTACAATTGCTCGGTAGTTTCTTCAATAAATTCGCCTTTATCGTACAGGGTTTTAAAGAATTCTGAAGCGGTTTCATGGTGAATCGGTGCCGAGGTACGCGAATAGTTATCGTATGTAATCCCAAAATCCTCAAACGACTTTTTTATGATGGCATGGTATTTATCCACCACATCCTGTGGCGACACGCCTTCGTTTTTTGCCTTGATGGTAATAGGTACACCGTGTTCGTCGCTTCCGCCAATAAAGGCCACATCGTTGCCCGTTAATCGCAAATAGCGCACATAAATATCGGCAGGCACGTAAACGCCCGCTAAATGGCCAATATGAATGGGGCCGTTGGTGTATGGCAATGCTGCGGTTACGGTATATCGTTTTGGTTTGTTCATCAATTCAAAATGGTATTACATTGTCATGGCGATAGCGGAATGACAATACGTTTTTAACGGCGCAAAAGTACACATTTTAAAAGGGATTAAGAAAAAAAATGTACATTTACATCATGACGAAAAGCCTACTGATAACCAGCCTATTTTGTGCCTTTTTTTTCTTCGGAACAAAACCTTATTCCGCACAAAATACGGCTATTGAAAAACCACAACACACTTTGAAACAACCACCATACCTTAAAGCGGGCGATACCGTGGCCATTGTAGCGCCTTCGGGCATTTTAAAAAACAGAATTGGCGAAGTACAGCAAGCCCAAGCCCTTTTAAAAAGTTGGGGGTTGCATTCAGTTGTGGGCAAACATGTTTTTAATCAAGCCAACCATTTTGCTGGCACCGACGATGAACGTTGCGAAGATTTCCAACAAGCTTTGGACGACCCAAAAATTAAGGCTATTTGGTGCGCCCGCGGTGGTTACGGCGCGGTGAGGATTTTAGATAAATTGGATTTTTCAAAATTCAAAAAAAAGCCCAAATGGATTGTTGGTTATTCGGATATTACGGCCATTCATAACCAAATCCATAACGAAGGCGTTGAAAGCTTGCATGCTTTAATGTGCGTGAGCTTAACCAAAGACCTTTCGGAAATTGAAGCCAGTATTTCCACCTTTAAAAACACACTTTTTGGAGAGCCGTTAAATTACACCTTGAAAGGTTCAAAATACAACCGAAGTGGTACTGCCACAGGGCAATTGGTGGGCGGCAATCTTACCATGCTGCACACCATGTTGGGGTCTAAAACCAGCATCGATACTTCAGGAAAAATATTGTTTATTGAAGAAATTGGCGAGTACAAATACCACATAGACCGGATGCTGCAAAGCCTTAAACGTGCTGGATATTTTGACAACTGCAACGGCGTGATTGTTGGCGACATGACCAAACTGCGAAAAAACACCACGCTTTGGGGCACAAGCGTCGAACAACTTATTCTGGATGCTTTGGCCGATTACAATTTCCCAATCGCATTCGGCATGCCTGCAGGGCATGAAAAGGACAACAGGGCTTTAATTTTAGGCAGAACCATAAATTTAACCGTAAATATTGAACAGTCGTCTATTATTTTTAAGAATCATTAATATCTGCATTACTCTTGCATTTGATTAATTAATGACGCTTAAAAATTGTCTCCAAATGAAAAAATTACAGTTATTACCACTGGCCTTTGCGCTATTGTTTTCCATTAACATGAAAGCCGACGATGTTATCGTCAATTCTAATTTAAACCTTTACAATCCTGATGTTCGCAAATGTTTGCTTGACGCTTCAAAAAAAGAAGGTTGGGAATTAAAATCGGTTTACCTTAACGACCAAAAAGAACTTGTAATGGTTTTCGATAAAGACAACAACACCAGAGTTTACAAAACCAAATAAAAACGGTTTATCCGAAAGTAAAAACCAACTATTCATTTTTGTTTAGTTGGTTTTTTTATACCCCAAATTGGCTTAAATGATGCCTAAATGTTTATAAAACACATTGTTCCATTCAGTTTTGGTCAGTTTTCCAAACGAGTGCGACTCCTTTCCGTCGAAATAATCGGCGCCCAACTTTTGGGTTTTTACTATATTAATCGGGCTTTAGCTTGTTAATTCTATCAACAACAGCAATTGGTTTCTTTAAGCTCGAAGATATTTTTCACTGGTTTCTATTCAAGTAGTTTTTGGCCTCTGCAATTTAACAAAGAATTTCTACAAACCTGCCACCAAGATTTCTAAAACAATTTACCTAACAAAAGGCTAAATAATTGTTAAGCTTTATTATTATCAAGATTTTAACCTTAAGTTTGTAAAAACTTATCGGAACATGGCAACACAATTTTACGGTCACTTTTTAGCGGGTCCGCTTTTGCTTTGCCTGCCCTATTTGCACGATGATATTTTTCTAAAAAACTCGAAGGAGTTTATTCACTAAACCCTGTCAAGACTCAAGACAGGGCATTACTTCCGTAGTTATTTAAATAATTTTCAAATCACTTTTTGCTTTGCGGTTTTATAAGTTTAAAGATCGGCATGTTTTATTGCTGTGTTTTTAAGCTTTTTGAGTCTGTAGCAAAACCGCATGCAAACAAAAGTTTAAAAAAATATCAAAATGTCAGATCGAGTAATTTTAACAACCGGAATATACGACATGATTAAAGATCATGTTAGAAGAAAAAAAGTAACCAGACCAGAAGAAGAACTTCTGTTGGCCGAATTGAAAGGCGCACAACAGGTTTTACGACGGGACTTACCACAGGATATTGTAACGGTTAACCGAAAAGTAACCATTAAAGACCACACTGCCGACAAAGAAGAAGAATACATTTTTGTTCCAACAACAAAAAAGAACAACAAAAAACGAAAATCTTCCATTCTTTGCGATATGGCCGTGGCAACCGTGGGCCGTAAAGTAGGCGATATTATTGATTGGCCGTTTAGAACGGGCAACAAAACCATAGAAATCTTAAAAGTTGAACTTTATCAGCAAGCCCAATCTTAGTTGTTTTTTTTGAGTTGAAGTGAAGAAACCTTGGGGTTACACAAGCCTACCCAAGGTTTTCTTTATTTCGTTCCGTGTTTCTTTTGTAAGTGCTCATAGGCCATTTGTACTTGCCTAAACTTTTCTTCCGCACCTTTTTGGTGTTCCTCACCTAAGTGCCGTACTTTATCGGGATGGTATTTTTTAGCCATTTTTCTATAAGCCTTTTTAATATCATCAATTGATGCGCTTTTATCAATTTCAAGGATTTTATAAGCATTATCGTTGCTATTATAAAACATGGCTTTTATACTCTCATAATCGTGCGGATTGATCCCCAAATAGCCTGCTATGGTATAAATTTTCCGTTCTTCAGCTTCGGTAACCATACCATCGGCTTTAGCTACTCCGAATAAAAAATGAACGAGTTGTAACCGCGAGGCATGATCCATCATTTGCCTAATTTGCAAACACACCGGCCTAACCGAAACATTCTGCTTACTAATATTTTTAAAGAGTTTGAACGCATGATTGGCGCGTTCTTTACCATACATATGTAAAAATTGCTGGCGCACAAAATCCAGCTCACGTTGGTCTTGGCTACCATCTGCTTTTATAATGACCGACGCCAAAATGAGCAAGCTCACTTCAAAATCACCAGACTGTGTTTGTGGCCGTTGCCTAGATTGGGTTCGGTATGTAGTGCCTGTGCCACGCTGTGCCCTGCCCTGAGCATTAAAGGGTTCGTTGTCTCCATTGGAAAAAGAATCGAGCAAACTACCAACGGCCACCCCAATAATAGCCCCTATAGGACCACCAAACGACCAACCCAAGGCACCACCTATCCATTTTGAAAAACTCATGTAAGTATATTATTTGTTTTACGTCAAAACCTAACACCTAATTGTCCAGAAATGAAAAACAGGGAGTTACCAGATTTTTTAATACGCTATTAAGTAAAATTAAAACAGGCGCAAATATAATATTTGTTTGTTGATTGCCTTAACAATTTGTTACACAATTGGTATCTTTGCAGTTCAATTAAAAGTTTAGAAAAACGTTAAATAGTAAAATTTAAGAATATGTATCCAGCAGAATTAGTAAAACCTATGCGCGAAGACTTAACCAGCGTTGGTTTTGAAGAATTACATACCGCCGAAGCTGTTGAAACCGCTTTAGCAAAAAACGGCACTACACTTGTTGTGGTTAACTCGGTTTGTGGCTGTGCCGCTGCCAATGCCCGCCCAGGTGCAAAAATAAGCTTACAGAACACCAAAAAACCAGACCATATCGTAACCGTTTTTGCCGGTGTGGACAAAGAAGCTGTTGATGCCGCTCGTGCACAAATGGTTCCGTTTCCACCAAGTTCACCAAGTATGGCTTTATTTAAAGATGGTGAATTGGTGCACATGTTGGAGCGTCACCACATTGAGGGCCGTCCAGCAGAACTGATTGCCGAAAATTTGGTTGATGCCTACAACGAGCATTGCTAGGCCTCACTCCCTAACCCTCTCTCCAAAGGAAAGAGGGAATACTTATCGGAACAGTATGACACAGATTAAACCACGATTTTTCGTGGTTTTTTTATACCTTAACGCAACCATTTTAGGCGAATTTCATCTAGTAAATAAATGTCGATGAAAAAATCATTTTTAACACCTCTGCTTTTATTAATTTGTTTCGGCTTCATGGCATTTCAATGTGATGACAACGATTCATCAACTATGGAAGAAGAGCAAACCGAATTGAGTGCATTAAAATCTGAAATTGAAAATTTTGCCAACCAATCAGAATGCAACGCCAATACTGATTGCCAATTTATTGGCCTCGGCAGCAAACCCTGTGGCGGCCCTAGGGGTTACTTGGTCTATTCTACTTCTATCGACACCGAAAAACTGGAGCAAATGGTTGCAGATTACAATCAAAAGGAAACCGATTTCAATGACAAATGGGGCATCATGTCCGATTGTACCATTGCTCCCCAACCCACAAGTGTAAATTGCGAAAATAACACCTG
>CAZZDI010000040.1:0-5173 GCA_964653155.1 uncultured Flavobacteriaceae bacterium
ATATATTGAGATATTTCGACAGGCTCAATATGACATAGAATTTAACTTTTCAGACAGCCTCTTTATTTGAAAAACGAATCGACAAACTCAAACTTATTGAACACTTGCAAATCTTCAATGCCTTCACCTACGCCAATATATTTTACGGGAATTTGAAACTGGTCTGAAATACCAATCACCACACCGCCTTTTGCCGTACCGTCTAATTTAGTTACTGCCAACGAGGTTACCTCGGTTGCTGCAGTAAATTGTTTTGCCTGCTCGAATGCGTTTTGCCCGGTAGAACCATCCAACACCAAAAGCACATCGTGTGGTGCATCGCCCACTACTTTTTGCATAACACGTTTTACTTTGCTCAACTCGTTCATCAAGTTTACCTTATTATGCAAGCGGCCAGCCGTATCGATAATAATGACATCGGCATCTTGATTTACACCTGATTTAAGTGCATCGAACGCCACCGAAGCTGGATCACTGCCCATATCTTGGCGTACCATGGGCACCTCTACCCTATCGGCCCAAATTTGAAGCTGGTCTATCGCTGCGGCCCTAAAAGTATCGGCAGCCCCTAAAACCACTTTGAGGCCTTTCTTTTTAAACTGATAGGCCAACTTGCCGATGGTAGTGGTTTTGCCCACACCATTTACCCCTACTACCATAAGTACATACGGCGTTTTTTTACCATTTTCCAGTTTTGGAAGTTCAGGGATAGTATAATCAGTTTCTTCTCCAGAATTGGTTTCGCTCAACAAGCCTGCAATTTCTTCTCGAAGGATTTGGTTAAGCTCGTCCGTACCCAAATATTTATCCTTTGAAACGCGCTCCTCGATGCGCTCGATGACCTTTAAAGTGGTGTTTACGCCCACGTCGCTGGTTACCAAAACTTCTTCGAGGTTATCGAGTACCTCATCGTCCACTTTTGATTTTCCGGCTACCGCCTTGCTCAGTTTACCAAAAAAACTGGTTTTCGATTTTTCCAACCCTTTATCTAGGGTTTCCTTTTTTTCGGAAGAAAATATTTTTTTAAAAAAGCTCATTTTAATATTCTTGGTTGGTTGTTTTGTAATATGTTCTGCTGTGCGTTAGGGATTGTAGCCCTTCGACTCGGCTCAGGGTAAACTTTTAAGCCCGGCTTCCCGACAGCTATCGGGAGTGGTAACGCCCAAATTCCCATGGTCAATTATCTTACCAATTTTTGCTTTCTGAAAATCTGTCAGTTAGCCTTTCAAATATAAAATAAAAAAAGCCGCTTTCGAAATGAAAGCAGCTTATAATATTTTTGGAACGGTACTTTTTAGTTTTTGCTTAAAAAGTCGTTTACTTCTTCTGGACTCATGATAGATTCAACAAACATGTAAGCACCTGTTTTTGGCGACTTTACCATTTTTATTGCTTTTGTTAATCTTTTAGATCCTGTTTGTAATGATGCTACTGATTTCTTTGCCATGACCTATCTCTTTTATTTAATTTCTTTATGAACTGTCATACGCTTAAGAATAGGATTGAATTTTTTGATCTCCATTCTTTCTGGCGTATTCTTTTTGTTTTTGGTAGTAATATATCTTGAAGTTCCGGGTTGACCAGACTCCTTGTGCTCGGTGCACTCTAAAATTACCTGTACTCTGTTGCCTTTCTTTGCCATGTCTTTTACTTATTAAAAACAGCTATTATTTTAAAAATCCTTTTGATTTTGCTTCTTTAATCGCTGCAGATATACCTATTTTGTTGATAGTTTTTAAAGCAGATGTAGAAACTTTTAAAGTTATCCAGCTGTCTTCTTCTGGAATGTAAAAACGTTTCTTTACCAAGTTCGCGTTAAATTTGCGCTTAGTTCTGTTTAATGCATGAGACACGTTGTTTCCAACCATAGCCTTCTTCCCTGTAAGTTCACAAACTCTTGACATTCTATATAACTTTAAATTCGTTGTTGCTTAAAATCGAGGTGCAAATATACAAATTCTTTGTATTATGGCAATCTTATTTTATCTATTTTTAAAAATTTCTTTCAGAAGCAACTCCAAGGCCTTATTAATGGCTTTGTTTATTACTTTTAACCGCAGATTTCCGAAGTTGAATTTTTGCGAAAACACCCCATTTTTTGTAGCAATGGCGACGAAAACGGTGCCGACTTCGGCATCGGAATCGCCTTTTGTGGGGCCAGCATTGCCGGTTGTGGCAATGGCATAATCAGATTGAAAAAGTTTCAATGCATTTTCAGCCATAGCTTCCGCCACTTGCGAACTCACCACCGAATGGGTTTCTATAAGTGTCTTTGGCACATTCAATACATTGATTTTAGATTGCGTAGCATAGCAAACTACACCTCCTTTAAAAAAGGCTGAAGCGCCTGAATTTACAGTGAAACGTTCTGCCACGCCTCCTCCGGTGCAGCTCTCGGCTATAGCTAGGGTTTTTCCTGTTTTGGTGAGCTGTTTGGCTATAACAATTTCTACCGAACCTTCGTCGTCCTCAAAGCCGGCAAACTCATTTTTTATGTATGGAATCACTTTGTTGATTTGTTCTTCCACTTCCTTTTTTAGAAGGTCTTCATCAAAACCGCGCGTGGATAAACGCAATCGCATTTGCCCCAAGTTGGGCAAGTATGCCAATTTAATGTGCTTGGGGAGTTCGTTTTCCCAAGGTTCGATGCGTTCGGCCAAATCGCTTTCGCCCAAACCGTAAACCATAAGCGTTCGGTGCAAAATATACGGACAATGGTACTTTTCTTTTAATTTGGGAAGCATTTCGTTTTCAACCAAAGCCTGCATTTCATAAGGCACGCCCGGAAGCGACACAAACACTTTTTTGCCTTTTTCCATCCACATGCCCGGGGCTGTCCCTAAAGTGTTCATCAAGGGCTTGGATTTTGAGGGGATTAGCGCCTGATCTCGATTTACTTGCAGGAGCCTAGTGCGAACGTGCTGTTTCCAAATGGATTCGATATTTTCGAGAACGGCATCGTTTTTCACCAACACATCGTCAAAATATTCGGCAATGGTTTTTTTGGTAATATCGTCTTTCGTAGGGCCCAATCCGCCGGTAAGAATAATGATATCCGCTCGATTTTCGGCTTCGTTCATGGCCTTTAGGATGTGTTCCTTTTCATCCTGGATAGAAGTTATCTGGTAAACAGCCACACCTATCTTGTTAAGCTGTTTGGCAATAAACGCAGAATTGGTATCTATAACTTGCCCTATGAGAAGTTCGTCGCCGATGGTAATGATCTCGGCCAGCATAGTTACAATTTAAAATCTGATTTAATTTCTGCAGAAGCTTTTTCCACGGCCGTGAGCACGATTTCCAACTCTTTGGAAACATCCATGCCGCGTTTTTCAAATTTACCCCAATCCTGTACTACAATTAGGGTATCGAGCACGCCCAGTTCGAACAGGTCTACCGTCGGTTTCATTTTATGTGCTGCTTGGTAGGCATTGTGGTAATCTTCTTCGGCCACCGCCACCTTTAATCGTTCTGCATCCACAGGCACTTCTTCCAAGAACGTCTCGGCCAAAGCTTTGATGAAATCTTCGTCGTTATCAGCTAATTCTCTTACTCGGTGTAGTTTGTAGTTTAATTCCATTTTACTTCACTGTTATTGAAAACATTTCGCGGTTTTCCAAAAATCCACTTAATTTATCATTGGCCTGAACTTGACCAACTCCTGCCGGCGTGCCTGTAAATATAACATCTCCGATCTTCAAAGTAAAATATTTCGACACATATTCTATTAATTCATCAATTTTCCAAAGCATGTGGCTGGTATTTCCGTTTTGTACAATTTTATCGTTCTTTTTCAACGAAAACCCTAAACGGTCCAAATCGGCAATCTCGCTTTTTTCCACCCATTTACCAATTACTGCCGCGCCATCAAAACTTTTGGCCTTTTCCCAAGGCAGGCCTTTGTCTTTCAATTGTTTTTGTAAATCTCGGGCCGTAAAATCGATACCCAAACCAATTTCGTTGTAATATTTGTGGGCGAATTTTTTATCGATGTACTTCCCCACCCGATTGATTTTCACCAAAACCTCAACCTCATAATGCACCTCGTTCGAAAAATCTGGAATAAAAAACGGTTGCTTTTTCAACAAAATGGCTGTATCGGGCTTTAAAAACACCACGGGTTCGGCAGGTTTTTCGTTTTCCAGTTCTTTTATGTGCTCGGTATAATTTCTTCCTATACAGATTAATTTCATATTCTATTTTCTCGCAAAGGCGCTATGGCTCAAAGTTTTTATTTCTTTTTTATTGAGGCGTACAACAGCGTAAAAGGAGTGGTTTTTCGTTACAAGTTTTGTTTCGTTAAACGATACTGACTGCCAACTAGTTACCCCAATTTGTTATTGAAACTTCTCAATTTAATAGCTGTCAGTACCTTTTTTGTGTACAACGGAAAATCGGCATTGAGCAGCCAGCCAAAATAGCCGGGCTCCTTTTCCAACACTTCGGTGACCAATTTCCCTTTGTGTTTTCCGAATGAAAAGCACTCTTCGCCTTTTTTATTGTAAGTGATAAAACCGGCAAAATCGGCAAACTTTTTTCGCGAACTGAACTCGGCCAAAAACTTGGTATTGTTTTCCAACTCGTCGTATTTCTCTACTTGGGCTTTCAGCACTTCGTAAGTAGCATTGGTATCGGCCTCGGCGCTATGGGCGCCTTCAAGGGTTTTATCGCAGTAAAATTTATAGGCCGCACTCAAGGTACGCTGTTCCATTTTATGGAAAATGGTTTGCACATCAATGGCCAAACGGTTTTTCATATCGAAATCGACATCGGCCCGCAACATTTCCTCGGCCAACAACGGAATATCGAATCGGTTGGAGTTGAACCCGCCCAAATCGGAATCCTTAATCATGTTATAAACATCTTTGGCCAATTCCTTAAAAGTCGGTTCGTTGGCTACTTTTTCATCGGAAATACCATGGATTGCTGTGACTTCCTTCGGAATGGGCATTTCTGGATTTACCAGCCAGGTTTTGCTTTCCTGCGTGCCATTGGGAAACACTTTTAGTACCGAAATTTCCACAATACGATCTGTAGTGATGTTAACCCCCGTAGTTTCCAGATCGAAAAAACAGATGGGTTTGGTTAAATTGAGTTGCATTAATTTCTTTTGATTTTTGCAAAAATAAGAAAACCCAACCGTTTAGGGTTAGGTTTTATACTTTGTTTATTT
>CAZZDI010000040.1:5273-8671 GCA_964653155.1 uncultured Flavobacteriaceae bacterium
TTAACAAACATACCGCCCAAAGCGCCGTTTACCACGCGGTGATCGTACGAATGCGACAGGAACATTTTATAACGGATACCGATAAAATCGCCCTCTGGGGTTTCGATTACCGCTGGTACTTTTCTAATGGCCCCCAAAGCCAAAATGCCCACTTGCGGCTGATTGATAATAGGCGTACCCATGATGCTTCCAAATGTGCCCACATTGGTTACGGTGTAAGTTCCACCTTGAATTTCATCGGGTTTAAGTTGGTTCAATCGTGCCCGATTGGCCAAATCGTTTACCTGCTTGGTCATTCCCACCAAATTCAGTTGATCGGCATTTTTTATAACGGGAACAATCAAGTTGCCATCGGGCAGGGCTGCTGCCATCCCCAAATTGATGTTTTTCTTTTTGATTACCGTATCTCCTTTCACGGAAATATTCATCATCGGATAATCGCGTAAGGCCTTTGCAATCGCCTCCATAAAAATGGGTGTAAAGGTTAAGTTTTCACCTTCGCGTTTGGCGAAAGCATCTTTTACCTTTTTGCGCCAATTCCATATTTTGGTAACATCGGCCTCGATAAAACTTTGTACGTGCGCCGAGGTTTGCACCGAATCGACCATATGTTGGGCCACCAATTTGCCCATTCGGGTCATTTCGATAATTTCGTCGTCGCCACTGGCCAAAACGGGAGCTTCAGGTTTTGTTTTATTTGAAGCTACTTCCTTAACTGTAGGCTGCGGTTTTACGATTTCTGGTTTTGAAACGGATTGCGGTTGCTCCCCGCCCCGGTTTTCTAAATAAGCTAAAATATCGTTTTTGGTAACCCGTGCGTCTTTACCTGTTCCTTTTATGGTATCCAATTCTTCTTGGGAAATACCCTCTTGTTTGGCAATATTTTTCACCAACGGTGAATAAAACCGGTCGCTACTTGAAGTTACCGGAGCTACCGTTTCTTTGGCTTTTGTAATGGTTTGGGTAAGTTGCTCGACTACTTCTTTTTCCTCTGGTCCTTCTTCCGTTTCAGCTTCGGTTGATGTATCCGTTCCATCTTCGCCTTCTGTTTCTATAATGGCCAATACCTCTCCTACCTGCACAACATCATTCACATTAAAAAACTTTTCAACCAAAACGCCATCAACCTCGCTGGGAACTTCGCTATCCACCTTATCGGTCGCTATTTCCAAAATCGGGTCGTCCATTTCTATGGTATCTCCCACATCCTTTAACCAAGATGTAATGGTTGCCTCTGCAACACTTTCTCCCATTTTTGGTAATTTAAGTTCAAATTTTGCCATATTTATAACGTATTGACTTTTCCGCTTTATTATTTCTCAAAAATACTAAAAAACAACGCTTCTATTAAATTATATTCAACAAAAACTAATTTAAAACGATAACTTCGCCTCTGCTATAACCGTCATCGCTTCCCACCAGAAAACCAGAGTTGTTGGGCAGTATTTTATAAGTGACTTCTTTTCCTTTTTCGAAATTCCGATCCATCGTTTGAATAATACTTTTATAACTTATGGAATTGGCATCAAAAATAACTTCTGTTCCGCTGTTGTATTTTTGGGGTTGGGTATGTAAAGTTACCGGGCCCGCTAGGTTTTGTTCTATACGTGCATTCATTTGTTTTGAAACCAACACATAGCTATTTACATTCTTGCTTTTTTCAATCCTAATTTTCCTGAAAAGGTAGGCCGTTTTTATTCCCAACCAAACAAACATATCGAAAAACACATTTCTTTTAAAGTGCTTGGTGTAAAATATTTGCATGGCCCCAAAAAAACGCTTGGCGTAATTTTTATCTTTTAAAGTGCTTTCGCCCTTAAAATGAATGGCCGTTAAACTGCCCAAATAATAATTATTGTAGCCCGCTTTCAATATTCGGTATGAGAGGTCGATATCTTCTCCGTACATAAAATAGTCTTCATCAAAACCGCCAATTTCGTTGTAAACCTGGCGTTTTAAGAACATAAATGCGCCCACTAAAATATCGACTTTCCCCACGGCATTCGCTTCCAAATGCGTAGCGTAATATTCAGAAGGATTTCCGAGCATTTTTTTCAATGAAGCCTTTACATAGGGAATGTTGCGTTTGCTTTCTGGGAGAAACAGCCCCGCCCCATTAATCAATTTACACCCCACTACCCCCAATTGGTTTTTGGTTTCGGCAAATTCGAGCAATCTTTCAAAAGTATCCTCGGCCACGACCGTATCGGGGTTCAAAATACACAAATATTTTCCTTGGGCTTGTGCTACGCCAACATTATTTCCTTTTGAAAAGCCTAAATTATCGCGGTTTTCAATAAGTTTAACCTTTGGGAACAACGCCTTAACCATCTCGCAACTATCATCTCCCGAATGGTTATCGACCACAATAATTTCGGCATCTATGTTGTTAATAGACTCCGTAACGCTCCTTAAGCATAACTCAAGAAAATGGCGCACGTTATAATTTAAAATGACAATTGAGAGTTTCAAAAAAAGGTTTTTAGAGCAATTTATGTTTTAAGTTAATGTTTCTTTTATATGAAATTGACATTTTATAGGTTAAGATTTTAATGAGGCTTCGAAAGGCACGCGGTTTACAATACTTCGTCCTAGGGTTATTTCATCTGCATACTCCAACTCATCGCCCACGGAAATTCCTCGTGCAATGGTTGATGTTACCACATCGCAACCTTGAATTTGCTTGTATATGTAAAAATTGGTGGTATCGCCTTCCATGGTTGAACTTAACGCGAAAATAAGCTCCTTTGTTGTGCCTTGTTTTACTTTATTCACTAAAGTTTCAATGTTTAAATCGTGTGGACCAATACCATCCATTGGCGATATTTTTCCGCCCAAAACGTGGTAAATCCCTTTAAAGGAACTCGTGTTTTCAATAGCCATCACATCACGAATATCTTCAACCACACAAATAATTTCTTCATTTCTATTGGGGTTAGAGCAGATTTCGCACAGCTCTGCATCACTGATATTATGACACGATTTACAAAACTTCACATCCAGCCTCATGGTTTGCAAAGCCTCGGCCAATGCCGTGGTTTGTTCTTTGGGCTGGCGCAACAAATGCAATACCAAACGTAATGCCGTACGCTTACCAATACCCGGTAATTGCGACATTTCGTTAACGGCGCGCTCTAAAAGTTTTGACGAAAATTCCATGAGCGCGAAATTAACACTTTTTACCGCAAATTCAATAATTAAATGGCTTTGACCGCATAAGAGACAGTTTTACTCGTTGTACATTTTGAAAAAATCGCCAGTTTATTTTGTATTTTGGCTGATTAAATACAGAATTTTATGTCGGCCACCCAAATATTGTTCCTCATTGCAGCCTATTTTGCTGTACTGATTTTAATATCGTATTTCACCGGAAAAGAAGACAGCAACGATGCCTTTTT
>CAZZDI010000040.1:8771-13183 GCA_964653155.1 uncultured Flavobacteriaceae bacterium
TGCAACTTTTGGTATTCGACCAATATGGCATTCCATTTTCGGTTACGGTAGTGATCACCATTCTTTTAATTTGGCTCTACACCTTTAAAGGCGGGATAAAGACCATTATTTTCACCGATACTTTACAAACCCTTTTCATGCTGATCTCGGTAGTGATTACCATTCTATTTTTAGCCAATGCTTTGGATTTAAGCGGTATTTCTGAAATTTACCAAAACGTAAAACAGAACACCATGAGCAAAGTATTCTTTTTTGATGATGTTAACGACGCCCAATATTTCATTAAAAGTTTCCTGGCCGGTATGTTCATCACCATTACCATGACGGGGTTGGACCAAGATATGATGCAAAAAAACCTTACCTGCAAAAATCTCAAGGAAGCACAAAAAAACATGATATCGTTTAGTGTGGTTTTAATTTTTGTGAATATTCTGTTTTTGGTTTTGGGCTTACTTTTAACCCAATATGCCAACCAAAACGGTATTACCGCAAAAAAAGACGACCTATTCCCAACCATAGCCATGCTACCCGAAATTGGTGTACTGACCTCGGCCTTTTTCCTTTTGGGATTGATTGCCGCGGCCTATTCCAGTGCCGATTCGGCCTTAACTTCGCTCACCACCTCATTTTGTATCGACATTATTGAATTGGACAAAAAACCGAAAGAAACGCAAAAGAAAATTAGAAAACGCACCCATATTTTTATCAGCTTTTTGCTGGTAGTAGTCATCATTCTTTTTGATGCTATTTTTAAAGATGTGTCCGTGATTTGGGAACTGTTCAAAGCAGCGGGTTATACTTATGGGCCATTACTCGGTTTATTCGCTTTCGGTATTTTCACCAAACAACAACTCAAGGATAAATACGTTTGGATTATTGCCGTTGTGGCTCCTATCCTATCGTATTTATTGAATGAATATTCGGTGAATCTACTGAACGGTTACCAAATTGGTTTCGAAATATTGATCATCAACGGACTGCTCACCTTTTTGGGCTTAATACTGATTCGTAGAAAGCAACACTAAAGTACAAGCCGCCTCAAAAGCGATGTTATTGTCTTTCAAAATTTGGTAAAATTCTGGGTTTTCGGTACCTGGATTAAAAATAACCCGTTTGGGGTTCAATGAAACAATGTAGTCATAATATTCCAGCTGCCGCTTCGGATTCAAATAAAGGGTCACTGTATCTATATTTTTAAAAGGCAAAGGTTCCGTTTCAATGGCCACGCCGGCCACCTCGCCCCTTTTTAGCCCCACGGCGACCACCTCAACTTCGGTAGCCACCAATTTTTGTATGGCAAAATTTGAATATCGATTTGGCTTTAACGAAGCCCCCAATACTAAAGTTTTTTTATTCATCAATTATCTCTTTTCAGCAATTTATAATTTAGTAATTTAATCATTTCGTGGCGCATACCAAATGGCCGATAACAGCCAGTATGTTAAAAAAACGTTAAGAGCCCGCCATCCTGTAACAAGATTTGGGTTACAGCGTCTATCCTTCATAACATCAATCAAAAAAACCACCAATCACGTCATGCAAAAAATCATTGTTTTGTGCTTTATTTTAATGTACACAACCATTCACGCAACCCCAAAAAATCCCGAACCCGAAAACGCAAAAACCGGCACTATATCCGGAATAGTTTTAGACGCCCTTTTAAAGCAACCCTTACCCTACGTAAACGTTATTGTAAAAAGCACCACCAACGAAACCATTACCGGTGGTATTACCGCAGAAGACGGCTCATTTTTAATAGAAAAAATTGAAGAAGGCAACCTTGTTGTTAGCATTCAATACATTGGCTACAAAACCATCAATAAGAATATTGCCATAGGAAAGGACAATTACAGCATCAATCTCGGTGAAATTTTTCTGGAAGAACAGGCCGAAGGGCTGGGCGAAGTTACCGTTGTTGCCGAAACCTCCACCATTCAACAAAAAGTTGACAGAAAAGTAATTACCATTGGAAAAGATTTGGCAGCCACGGGTAGCGCTTCAGAAATTATGATCGGCATCCCCTCGGTAAGCGTCGATGCCCAAACGGGCGACATCAGTTTACGCGGTAACCAGAATGTTAGGGTAATGGTTGACGGGAAACTATCGAACATCCCAACGGCACAACTGCTGAAACAAATCCCGTCAACAGCCATAAAATCGATTGAACTGATTACCAACCCCTCTGCTAAATACAACCCCGAAGGCATGAGCGGCATCATCAATATCATCTTGCATAAAAACACCATGCAGGGCTTTAACGGCGATTTTAGCGTTGGGCTAACCCACGAAATCGAGGCTAAATTCAACAGTGCCATTAACCTAAATTACCGCAACGGAAAATTCAACTTTTATGGCAGTTACAGCAACAACATTGCTAAAAACCGTAACCGAGGCTTGGTGCAACGCCCCGAAAACAACTCCGAACAACGATTTAAATTTTTAGATAAAAGGAACTCGCACCTCTTTAAAGTAGGTGTCGATTTTTATTTGGACGACAAAAACACACTTTCGGTGTTTACCACCCAAAACCCGTCGGTGAATAGCACCCAAGGCGAAACCGATGCGATTTTTTACAACGATAGTTCCTTTAACCAAAGTCAGTTGTTTTTATCGGAAAGTGACAATACCTCGTCGCAATACAATTTCGATTACAAACACGATTTTAGCAAAGACGGCCATAATATCGAACTGGAAATTGATTACAACGATTTTGACGACAACCGTCCGGCCGACTTCATTTTCCTTCTAGGTTCAAACGAAGATTACAAAGATTTTAACGATACCAAACGAAAAAGCACCACGGTAAATTTAGATTACATCAACCCACTTTCTGAAACCACAAAATTGGAAATGGGTTTGCAGGCTAGGCTGTTTAATTCTGATATTAACTATGCCTCAACTGGAGAATCGTTCAATAGTGAAGGTGTTTTGCGCCCAACGCCCAGCACTAATTTTGATTACACCCGAGATATTTATTCGGCGTATGCCACTTTCAGCAAAGAAATCGATAAATGGTCGTACCAAGTGGGGGTTCGTGCCGAAAGTGTGATGGAAGATGCCATGGCTTTATCTTCGGAAGCCGCAAGCACCGAAACCTTTAAAAATGATTATGTTCAGGTGTACCCATCGGCTTTCATCACCTACACGCCTTCAGAAAAAAACGCGTATCAATTAAGTTACAGCCGAAGAGTGGACCGTCCCGGAATTGGACAGGTAAACCCCATTAAAGAATGGAGTACGCCTTTGGTGTCTTCCTACGGAAATATTAACCTAACGCCTCAGTTTACCAATTCGATTGAAACCAATTACACCCGAACCTTAAACAACCGAAAAGGCACGGTAACTGCCGGCATTTTTTACAGAAGAATTAGCGACGATATCAACAGGGCTTTATTTATTGATCGCACCGATGTAAACTCTGGCCGTGTGATTTTAACACATGATAATTTTGACGATGTTTCGGCCTATGGTTTCGAACTCTCTTCAAATTACAGACCCACAAAATGGTGGAATATTAATTCCAGTTTCGATCTGTATTCGCAAGTCAATAAAGGCATTGCTGAAAATCTCACTGCCCCCATTGAAACTGCCACTGTTGACGATATTGAAACCCAAGTGGACGAAGTAAACAATGTGGCTTGGAATTTAAGGATGTACAATAACTTTAGTTTGAGCAAGGCTATATCGCTTACTGCCTTTGGCTTTTATAGAGGAAAAAACCGAGGTATTCAAATGGACAGAAAACCCATGTATTTTGTAAATCTAGGTGCGCGCATAGGATTCGATAAAGGCAAAGGCACATTCAGTTTTAATTACAATGATATTTTCGACACTATGGAATTTGCCTTTGATGGCACCAAGCCCTTTAGACAAATCGGCGCTTTTAATTGGGAAAGTAACACTTGGAACGTTGGGTTATCATACCGATTTGGCGGCGGAAAATTCAAGGCCAAATCAAGAAAACAAAGAGACAACAACGAAGAATCTGGAAGCGGCGGTTTTATGTAACAACACATTTAAAAACCACTTGTAACCAATACTTTACACAAGGCAACGGTGTTTTTACACAAAACATTGAAAATCAATAAAAAAATGTTAAAATTTCATTTTCAGAACAATACCAATTGCTTTTTTTACGTTAAAGTAAAATACAATCTAGCCAAAACACGAATAATAATTATTTAGAGTTAGTCATCTACACATTTTTCAAATTCGTTATTCAAGATTCGTATAACAAAAACTCGGAGTCTCTACTTCGGGTTTTTGTGTTAAAAAACGTTAAATATCAATATGTTATGCAATATATTTTACTCTTTTACGTCTAATAAAATAAGATTCTTCACATTAGTGTTAGTTGAAGTTGATTAATAGCTAGGAAAACCCGAAACTTATGGTTTCGGGTTTTCTGTTTT
>CAZZDI010000040.1:13283-17376 GCA_964653155.1 uncultured Flavobacteriaceae bacterium
AACTCCATTTTATAATAGCACTGGCCCAAGTAAACCCACTACCAAAAGCTGCAAGCACCACATGGTCGCCAGCTTTTATTTTTCCTTCTTCCCAAGCTTCGGTAAGTGCAATAATCACGGAAGCCGCTGTGGTATTTCCGTATTTCATAATATTATTGAATACTTGGTCGTCACTAAGCCCGAATTTCTGTTGAATAAACTGCGCTATCCTCAAATTGGCTTGATGTGGAATGAGCATATCGATGTCTTCCTTTTGCAATCCGTTTTTTTTCAAACCTTCCACAATCACTTCACTAAAACGTACCACGGCGTGCTTAAAAACGAAAGTGCCATCCATGTACGGAAAATAAGAAGTATCGTCTGGATTTTCTAAAATTTCGGGCACCCAATGGGCTATGCTTGGCCCTTTAACCATCAACTTTTCGGCGTGTTTACCTTCACTGTGCAAGTGTGTCGATAAAATCCCTTTGGTGTTATCTTCCTCCCTGGAGAGCACGCAAGCCCCTGCGCCATCACCGAAAATGACCGACACGCTCCGGCCGCGGGTGGTTTTATCCAATCCGTTGCTGTGGTATTCTGCGCCAATTACCAAAACATTTTTATACATCCCCGTTTTTATAAATTGATCGGCCACCGAAATGGCATATACAAACCCCGAGCATTGGTTACGCACATCGAGCG
Source organism: uncultured Flavobacteriaceae bacterium (assembly GCA_964653155.1). GTDB lineage: Bacteria > Bacteroidota > Bacteroidia > Flavobacteriales > Flavobacteriaceae > Flavisericum. The sequence continues at coordinate 13,965 of CAZZDI010000040.1, forward strand.
CACCAACGGTTGGCATCTCCAAAATATCCTGTACTTGTACGCCACAACCCGGAAAATAATAATCGGGACTCAAGGTAGCGAACACGATAAAATCAATGTCATCTTTGGTCAACCCCGAACGCTCAATAGCTATTTTGGCGGCTTTGGCTCCCATAACTGCCGAGGTATCGTTACTCCCCTCCTTTATCCAACGGCGCTCCTGGATACCGGTACGTTCTTGAATCCATTCGTCATTGGTGTCCATTATTTTAGATAATTCCTGATTGGTTACCACATTGTCCGGCACATATTTCCCTAAACCTATTATTTTAGAATTGTACATAGTCCTTCGTTTTTGTTTAACCAAAATACAAAATTATCGACGGATTTTACAAAAATTAAAAAACCACAATGCCGTTTTAACACTAAAATTAAATTCATGTGCCAGTTTGTCACTTCAACCGCATTGGCATTTTTGTTGCCAAGTGAAATGAGTAATTTAAAACGAAAATTAATCAGATTTCCTCTTTCGAGGGAATGACAAATAATTTATTTATCATGACAAAAGGAAACATTAATGTATCGGTAGAGAACATCTTCCCCCTCATTAAAAAATTCTTGTACAGCGACCACGAAATATTTCTACGTGAGCTGGTTAGTAATGCCACAGATGCTACTTTAAAACTGAAGCACCTTACCAATGTGGGCGAGGCGAAAGTGGAATATGGCAACCCACAGATTGAAATTAAAATTGACAAAGAAGGCAAAAAACTTCATATTACCGACCAAGGTTTGGGAATGACGGCCGACGAGGTTGAAAAATACATCAACCAAGTGGCATTTTCAGGAGCTGAAGAGTTTTTGGATAAATACAAAGATTCGGCTAAAGATTCCGGAATTATTGGGCACTTTGGTTTAGGATTCTATTCGGCGTTTATGGTGGCCGAAAAGGTTGAAATCATCACCAAATCTTACAAAGACGAACCGGCAGCGCATTGGACTTGCGATGGTTCACCAGAGTTCACTTTAGAACCTGCAGAAAAAACCGAAAGAGGTACCGAAATCATTCTTCACATTGCTGAAGATTCTACCGAATTTCTGGAAGAAGGCCGTATCCGTGAATTACTTAACAAGTACAACAAGTTTATGCCTATTCCTATTAAATTTGGAACCAAGGAAATAAACGATCCAGAGCACGAACCGGCAACCATTACCGATAAAGACGGTAAAGAAACCAAAGAACCACAAAGAAAAATTACGGTTGATGACATCATCAACAACCCAAATCCAGCCTGGACCAAGCAGCCTACCGATTTAAAGGATGAAGATTACAACAACTTTTACCGCGAATTGTACCCGATGCAGTTCGAAGAGCCGTTATTCCACATTCACTTAAATGTAGATTATCCTTTTAACCTAACGGGTATTTTGTATTTTCCGAAGCTGAGCAACGACATGCAGATCCAAAAGGATAAAATCCAGCTGTACCAAAACCAAGTGTTCGTAACCGATAATGTTGAAGGTATTGTTCCTGAATTTTTGACCATGCTGCGTGGTGTTATCGATTCGCCGGATATTCCATTAAACGTATCGCGTTCGTACTTACAAGCCGATGGCGCGGTGAAAAAGATTTCATCTTACATTACCCGTAAAGTGGCCGATAAGTTAAAATCACTTTTCAACAACAACCGTGAGGATTTCGAAAAGAAATGGGACGATATTAAAATCGTAATTGAGTACGGTATGCTTTCCGAAGAAAAATTCTTTGAAAAAGCCGAAGCCTTTGCCCTTTACCCCACCGTTGATGGCAAATACTTTACTTACGAAGAACTTTACAATAAAATAAAAGCGAACCAAACCGATAAGGACGACAAATTGGTAATCCTTTACGCTTCCGATAAAGATGCGCAGCACAGTTACATCGAGGCGGCCAAAGCCAAAAACTACGAAGTTTTGCTGTTGGATTCGCCCATTGTTTCGCACCTTATCCAAAAACTGGAGGGCACCAAAGAAAATATTTCGTTTGCACGTGTTGATGGCGACCACATTGACAACCTCATCAAAAAAGACGAAAATACCATTTCGAAACTGGACGACGAGCAAAAGAAAACCTTGGATGAATTGTTGAAAGAAGTGATTCCTTCTGAAAAATTCATGGTTCAATTGGAAGCGATGGACAGCAATGCCAATCCGTTTATCATCACCCAACCCGAATTTATGCGCCGTATGAAAGAGATGCAGCAAACCGGTGGTGGCGGTATGTTTGGTATGGGCAATATGCCAGAAATGTACAACTTGGTAGTGAATACCAACCACGAATTGGTGAGCGAAATTTTAAACACCAAAACCAAAAAGAAGCAAGAGCGTTTAATTACCCAAAGTTTAGATTTGGCCAGACTTTCGCAAGGCTTGCTTAAAGGTGAGGAATTGACAAATTTCATAAAACGCAGCTACGAAATGATAAAATAAAATTCCCTCGAAGGAGGGAATCTCATTATGCAATCTAAATTGTATTTAGATAAAAATCAAAACCACTCCCACAAAGAGTGGTTTTTTTATGCTCAAAACCGTTTTTTATGATTCCTTTAACGCAACCATCGGGCTAATACTGTATCTTAAAACCGTAACTCAAAAACAATATTTATGACATTTATTAAAACACTTCCCGCCATCATTCTTATGGCTATTTTAAGTGTATCGTGCAACTCTGAAGATGCCACAAAAACAGCTACCTATTGGGTAAACAGCTTTAAAACAGAATGTAGTGCCGGTGCCGGAAAAGCACAATGCTTACAAGTATATAAAGGGGAAGATTTGGCTAATGCGGAATGGAATTTATTTTACGCCCCCATTGAAGGCTTTACTTTCGAGCCCGGAACCCTTCAAAAGATAAAAGTAAAGGAAACCCAACTCGATGCCAGCGAAGTGCCCGCCGATGCGTCGTCCATTAAATACGAGCTTATTGAAGTGGTTGAAAAAAAACAAGACAAAAAAACACTGCTTAACGATATTTGGGCGGTAACCCACATAAACGGTACGGCAATCGAAACCGAACACACGCCTACTTTAGAAATAAAACTTTCTGAAATGCGTGCTTTCGGCACCGATGGCTGTAACAGTTATTCGGGAAAAATAGCTGGTTTAAATGATGAAAAGTTAACATTCGGTCCATTAGCTTCTACGCGAAAAATGTGCCCAGACATGACCATTCCAGACCAATTTAACCAAGCCATTTCCCAAACCGCCAGCTACAAACACGAGCAATTAACGCTTTATTTATACAATGCAGCAGGAGATGAAATCTTGCGTTTAAAAAAAGTAGATTAGCTTTATAAATATTAGTTATGCTTTTCGATAAAATTCGTCAGTTCGCGTGAATTTGGGTGTTTGCTGAGCGGAGTCGAAGCAGAACGAAAAATCGTTCCCGATAACT
>CAZZDI010000041.1:0-1725 GCA_964653155.1 uncultured Flavobacteriaceae bacterium
CTACTCCCCACAAATCTCGCCCAAAACCCACAAATAGTCAGCGCGGTTTTCAACAAAATCCTTTTCGGAAACATCGATGATTTTTACGTTGAAATCGGTTTGCGATTTTAAAAACTCCAAATAGCCCGTGTTTATTTTTTCCAGATACTCGTTGGCTATATTTTGTTCGTAATCGCGTCCGCGTTTTTTAATGTTTTGCTGCAACCGTTCGGTGTTTTGGTAGAGATACACGTAGAGGTCGGGCGTTTTTAAATCTTTGTACATCAAATGGAACAACTTTCGGTACAGCTTAAACTCATCTTCCTGAAGCGTAATTTTCGAAAAAATAAGCGATTTAAACACATCGTAATCGCTCACAATAAAATCCTTAAACAAATCGAGCTGCGCCAGATCCTCACTAATTTGCTGGTAACGGTCGGCCAAAAACGACATTTCCAACGCAAAGGCATAACGGTTGGCATCTTCGTAAAATTTGGGCAAAAACGGGTTATCGGCAAAACGTTCCAAAATGAGTTTTGCATTAAAATCGTTGGCCATTTTATTGGCTAAACTGGTTTTTCCGGCACCAATATTCCCTTCAATGGCAATGTAGTTGTAATTTGAAAAACTGAAAGTTTTGCTCGGGTTTTTCAACCATAAATTAATAGGTTCCAACTCCGATTCATCTGCACATGCCTCCAACAAAACCGAAACAAATTTCTTTAAAACCGGATGTTGTTCTTTGCTCGCCACATCGTTGAGTGGCAACAACACAAAACGTCTTTTTTGCATTTCGGGATGCGGCACTTGCAGCGTTTCCGTATTGATAATGCTATCCTCAGCAAAAACAATATCCAAATCGATAGTCCGTGCTTCGTAACCGGCCCCATCGGTGCGCGTTCTTCCCAATTGGGTTTCTATTCTCAATAATTGATCGAGCACTTCTTGGGGCTGTAACCTGCTGTGCAATTCCAAACAGCAATTAAAAAAATCGTCGCCCTCAAACCCAAAAGCGGGCGATTTATAAACCCTCGAAATTTTGGCTACGTGGCCTATTTCGTTATAAATGGCATCAACGGCAAGCTGTAGGTTTTTAAACTTATCGCCCTTGTTGCTGCCCAGCGCAATGTAAAATGTGGTCGGTTTTATCATTATGCAACAAAATAATAAAAAGTAAATGGTTTGCTTTATATTTACAGGACGTAATTTATCCACAATAACCTTAAAATATTACCATGCCAGTAATAAAACCAGTAAACGGCGTTTCGCCACAAATTCCAGACGACTGCTACATAGCAGAAAACGCCACCATAGTGGGCGACGTAAAAATGGGCAACCAATGCAGCGTATGGTTTAGTGCCGTAATTCGGGGCGACGTTAACTTTATAAAAATGGGCAACAAAGTGAACGTTCAGGACGGCGCCGTAATACACTGCACCTACCAAAAACACGGCACCACCATTGGCAACAACGTATCCATTGGGCATAATGCCCTGGTTCATGGCTGCACCTTAAAAGATAATGTTTTGGTGGGCATGGGCAGCATTATTATGGACGGCTGCGTGGTAGAAAGCAACAGCATTATTGCCGCCGGTGCCGTGGTGCCACAAAACACCATTGTTGAGGCCGGAAGCATTTACGCCGGCGTGCCAGCCAAAAAAATAAAGGATATTAGCGAAGCACTCATTTCGGGCGAAATAGACCGCATTGCCAATAATTACATTACATATTCCAGTTGGTTTAAGG
>CAZZDI010000041.1:1825-17303 GCA_964653155.1 uncultured Flavobacteriaceae bacterium
GGCGAAATAGACCGCATTGCCAATAATTACATTACATATTCCAGTTGGTTTAAGGGGGAATAATTTGGGCGTTACCCCTCCACAAGCTCGGGGTCGGGCTTAAAGTTTACCTTGAGCGAAATCGAAAGGTTTCAATCTTTTTGTTCATGCTTCACAAAAAGGATTTTCACTGCAATCCCTAACGCAACCTGCCCAAAAACCAGTCCATTCAGTAAACTTGTTTTTTTTCAATTCCTGCCCAAAAATCTTAAAAAATAGTTAATTTTTATCAAAAACAAGCCTTTTTTAAAATAAATTCGCCGATTTATTAGGATTTTCGGTTAAATCGTTTATGTTGTATAGTGTATAACTATATAAAACTTACAAGCAGTACATGAGGCAGTTAAAAATCACAAAACAAGTTACCAATCGCGAGTCGAAATCCTTAGACAAATACCTTCAAGACATTAGCAAAATACCCATGATTACCGCCGACGAGGAAGTGGAATTGGCGCAGCGCATAAAACAGGGGGATCAAAAGGCTTTGGAAAAACTCACGACTGCCAATTTACGTTTTGTGGTTTCGGTTTCCAAACAATACCAAAATCAAGGATTAAAACTGCCCGATTTAATCAACGAGGGCAATGCTGGCCTGGTAAAAGCGGCCAAACGCTTTGATGAAACCCGCGGTTTTAAGTTTATTTCGTATGCCGTTTGGTGGATTCGCCAAGCAATTCTTCAAGCTTTAGCCGAACAATCTCGAATAGTTAGATTACCTTTGAACAAAATTGGGTCGATAAACAAGATCAACAAAGCCTATTCGCATTTGGAACAAACCCATGAACGGGCACCGAGTGCGCACGAGATTGCCAAAAATTTAGACCTTACCGAAAGCAACGTTAAGCAGTCGATGAAAATTTCGGGTCGTCATGTTTCCATGGATGCACCCTTAAAGGAAGGTGAAGATTTCAGCTTGTACGATGTGGTGAAAACCGATGAAATGCCGAGTCCCGATTCGGAACTGATTCAAGATTCGCTGAATGTGGAAGTGAACCGGGCATTGGATACGCTATCGGAAAAGGAAGCCGAAGTGATTAGGCATTATTATGGCATTAGCAAAAAGCACCCCATGAGCCTACAGGAAATTGGCGATGCTTTCGGCTTGACCAGAGAGCGCGTAAGGCAGATTAAAGAAAAAGGGATTCGCCGATTACGGCACACCTCAAAAAGTAAAGTATTAAAAACGTATTTGGGATAATCCCGAATCATCAAATAAATTTAAATTCTATATATGCTAAAAATTATTGTAAAAGATGGCGAAAACATAGAGCGTGCCTTAAAACGCTACAAACGTAAACACCGTAATATTAAAGTGATGCAAAACTTAAGGGACAATCAGTTCTTTACAAAACCATCTGTTAAAAGACGTCGCGAAATCCAAAAAGCGGCTTACATTCAAACTTTAAGAGACCAAGAGGATATTTAATAATATAAAAGAGGCTGTCTTAAAAAGTTAAAACTGCCTTATATTGAGCTTGTTGAAATCTATTTGGTTGCGACAAGCTCAATATGATAAAAAACGGGACACAATTGGTTTTCACTTTACTAATGTGTTTTTCTTTTCCCATTGTTTTTTTTCGCGTTTCGTCATTTCAAAAGTTACAATGTCATTGTTATAAAATGTAGAGTAACTGTGCCCAGACACTAATTTGGAAACTTGATTTTCTGTAATGTAAAAACTCGGATTGATATGTGCGTATAAATGCAAAATCTCTCTTTTTGCCTTATATGCTTCTTTAATAAAGAAATCCATTTCTTTTGCGTGCTCACTTAGGTGGTAAACTGAAAAAATCAACTCTGCGCTCTTTTTGCCATTAACCTCTTCAACCACAGCCAAGGGCGAAGTTGGAAAAACGGTATCGCCCACCTTTACCAAATAACTTTTTGTTAAAATATTCGAGTATTTTGCTAAAGTTCCGTCTTCATGTTCAACAACAACATAACTGGCTTTCTCTTTGCTCTTAATCCCTTTTTTATTCAAGCTAACAAGCTTCTCGCCATGTTTTATTTGAACAACAACTCCTTTTCGTGCAGAAAAAACAGTATCATTTGATTCTATATCAAACTGATAAAATGTCTTATTTGTCCCGTACCTTCCAATGGTGTTAAGTGAATTAAAATTCAGCAATTCAACTTTTTTTGCATACTTAACAGGCAATACATATTTAAAATCTAAATCAGGTTTAGCATCGATATCGCCTAAAAACGTTTTTATGGTTTTCGGAGAATATGAAAAATCTATCCGTTCGTCTTTATACGTAGGGTGAAGTGTTGTTAGTTGTCCTCCATGGCCATAAACCGAGGTTTTTATAATGCCTTCGGTTGTGTTTTTTAGATCAGTTAGCTTAAAAACAACAAAAAGACTGCCGGGGCTATTTTTGGAATATGAAAACGTAACCGATTTATCTTTATTCCTAACAAATTTAATTCCTGAAGATTGCGCTTTTAAAAATGAACACTGTGCTACAAAAACAACAACCAACACCACCCTTAAACCTTCAGTTAAAAAACCCATTTATAGAATATTTAAGTTACGGAAATATTAACCACCAAACCTTCATTGGCACGCACATTAAAAACCGTATTATCATCAAAAATGAGGTATTGGCCTTTTACGCCAACCAGCTTTCCGGTGTATTGTTGTTCTTTTTTCAGGTTTAAGCTTTTCGGTTTTTCGGGGTACTTCAGCACCGGAAATTCCAAGTTGGTTTCGCTATTGCTTTCAATAAAATAATCCATCGCCTCGCTTGGCACAAAGCTTTTTAGTTTTTCGCGCCATTCCACTAAATTCTCATCTTTAATCTCGTTCTTCAACATGGTGCGCCAATTGGTTTTATCGCTTACATGGTCTTTTAGAGCGACTTCGGTGATTCCCGCCAAGTATCGGTTGGGCACTTCAACAATTTCAATGGCTTCGTGGGCACCTTGATCTATCCAACGGGTGGGCACTTGGCTTTTGCGGGTTACCCCTACCTTTACGTTACTGGAATTGGCCAAATACACAATATGGGGCTGCAACTGCACTTTCTTTTCGTACTCCAAATCGCGGTCTTCTTTATCCAAATGGGCTGTACTCAACTCGGGGCGCATTATCCAATCGGCCGCCTGTGGCACATCAAAAAAACAACTTTTACAAAAGCCCTGTCGGTAAATGGGTTTGTTCAAGTTACAATTTAAACATTGATATTTAACAAATTGCAATTCGATAGTTTTACCGAGCAGTTGGTTCATATTTATAAAATCGTTTTCAAACACCAAATAATATTGAATGGGGCTGGCAAACTCTGTTTCCATTTTTGTGAGAACACCTTGGTAGGTCATAAAAAAAAGTATTATTTTTAAAAACTTAAAGATAATTTAAAAATGCCAATACCCATAGTAAATTCCATTGCTTCTTGGTTTTTGAAGAAACGTTTCCATCAAATTGAACTGTTTTTAAAATACCCCAACGAAGTCCAGAACGAATTGCTATTAAGCCTTTTAAATACGGCCAAAAACACCGAATTTGGCAAGACATACGATTTTGCATCCATAAAAAACTACGACACTTTCGCTGAGCGCGTGCCGATTAAAAACTACGATGGTTGGCAGGATGATATTGAACGCAGCCGAATGGGAGAGAACAATATTTTTTGGCCCACGCCCATAAAATGGTTTGCCAAATCGAGTGGCACCACGCGCGCTAAAAGCAAGTTTATTCCTGTTAGCGAGGAATCGTTGGAAGACTGCCACTACGCAGCCAGCAAGGATTTACTTTGTATGTACCTGAACAACAACGAAGACTCACAACTATTTACGGGAAAAAGCTTGAGACTGGGCGGCAGCAAAGAACTTTACAAAGAAAACGGCACCATATTTGGCGATCTATCGGCCATTTTAATTGACAATATGCCGTTTTGGGCAGAGTTTAGCAGTACGCCCAGCAATAAAGTCTCGTTAATGAGCGATTGGGAACATAAAATGCAGGCCATTGTAAACGAAACCATGAACGAAAAAGTAACGAGTTTGGCCGGTGTGCCCTCATGGATGTTGGTTTTACTGAACAACGTTCTGGAAACCACAGGCAAGAGCAGCGTTCTGGATGTTTGGCCCCATTTGGAAGTATATTTTCATGGCGGAGTAAGCTTTACGCCTTACAAAGATCAGTACAAAAAAATCCTTCCGAGCAAAACCTTCAAATATTATGAAATTTATAACGCTTCCGAAGGTTTTTTTGCCATTCAGGACCAAAACAATTCCGACGAACTATTGCTCATGTTGGATTATGGGATATTTTACGAGTTCATCCCCATGCAATTTTATGGCACTGAAGCCGAAAAGGCCATTCCGTTAAGCCAAGTTCAATTAGGCCAAAATTATGCCATGGTCATTACCACCAATGCCGGCCTATGGCGCTATAAAATTGGCGACACCATAAAGTTTACTTCATTGAGTCCGTACCGAATAAAAGTATCCGGACGCACCAAACACCACATTAATGTTTTTGGTGAAGAGCTTATAATCGAAAATGCCGAAAGTGCCCTTAAAAAGGTTTGCAAGCGCACCAAAGCCGAAATTGTTGATTTTACCGCTGCCCCCATTTTTATGCAAGGCAAAGAAAAAGGGGCCCACGAATGGCTTATAGAATTTAAAACGCCCCCTAACGATATCGATTATTTTAACGAACTGTTCGACAACGCATTAAAAGCCCTAAATTCTGATTACGAAGCCAAACGTTACAACAACATTACACTTAACAAACCAAAAATAAACTTGGCCCGAAAAAACCTATTTTACGATTGGTTGAAACTAAACAACAAATTGGGAGGCCAGCACAAAATACCAAGATTATCGAACACGAGAGATTACATGAACGAGCTACTGGCCTTGAACACCCAACAGGTTTCTAAAAATGCTTGAGGTCAAGTTTTTATTTTCTTTCCGGGAAAACCCTTTTCTACAAAAAAGAGTTAAAACCGATTAAGTACACCGCGTAAAGTTCTTAAACGAGTATTTCGTCTTATAATCTAAAACAGATTTAAAAGCTTTGCTTGTTCTTAAATTAAAGATACTTTTAACTCAGAATTATAAAAGAACAAAACATTATATACTTGCAGATCCATTATTAATTAATTTTCCATAAATAAAAAACCACGCTTATGGCGTGGTTTTTTCAATTATAATTTATTCCCCTTTTTAAGAAACTGCTTTTAATTTCTTAAGTGTGGTTTTGGTCAATTTATCTTCAGCGTAGGCCTTGGTAACATTCAACTTTTTTTCGTTTCCACTTGGCATTTCAAACATCGCATCGGTTAAGATTTCTTCACACAACGAACGTAATCCTCGTGCACCTAGCTTATATTCTATAGCTTTATCAACAATAAAGCCCAGCGCTCCATCGGTAATTGAAAAATCTATTTCGTCCATTTCAAACAGCTTTTTGTACTGTTTGATGATTGCGTTTTTAGGTTCGGTTAAAATAGCTCTCAAGGTTTCGGCATCCAGAGGGTTCATGTGCGTTAAAACAGGCAAACGCCCAATGATTTCAGGAATTAAACCAAAGTCTTTTAAATCTTTCGGAATAATGTATTGCAACAGGTTTTCCTGGTCTACAACATCATCAGACATGGATGCACTGTAGCCTACGGCCTGCATATTCAGTCGTTTTGAAATAACACGCTCAATACCGTCAAAGGCGCCACCGGCAATGAACAAAATGTTCTCGGTATTTACTTCGATGAATTTTTGATCGGGGTGTTTACGGCCACCTTTTGGCGGTACGTTAACCACGGTGCCCTCCAAAAGCTTCAACAAAGCCTGTTGAACACCTTCACCAGACACATCTCTGGTGATAGATGGGTTATCACTTTTTCGGGCAATTTTATCAATTTCATCAATAAAAACAATCCCTTTTTCAGCCTTTTCCAAATTATAATCGGCAGCCTGCAATAAACGGGTTAAAATACTCTCTACGTCTTCGCCAACATATCCAGCTTCCGTTAACACCGTGGCATCAACAATAGCCAAAGGTACATTCAGCATTTTAGCAATGGTTTTTGCCATTAGGGTTTTTCCGGTACCGGTTTGCCCCACCATGATGATATTACTTTTTTGGATATCGATATCGTCATTAGACGGTGTTTGCAACAAACGCTTGTAATGGTTGTAAACTGCTACTGACATCACTTTTTTAGTGGTGTCCTGCCCAATGATGTACTCGTCGAGAAACGATTTGATTTGTTGCGGTTTGCGAAGTTTTAATTCTGCAGATAGGTCGCTGCTATCGTTTTGTTTTGATTCTTCTATAACAATACCGTGCGCCTGCTCAATACATCTATCGCATATATGAGCATCCAATCCTGCTATTAATAAATTGGTTTCGGGTTTTTTACGACCACAAAACGAACATTCCAATTCTTCTTTTGCCATTAATCTAATTTATTTTTCGGGAGAAAAAAATCGCAATCTCCTCAATAAGAACTCTTTAAAATTACGGATTTTTTATTTAATTGCGAACCAATATTTCATCAATCATACCGTATTCTTTGGCCTTATCGGCTTTCATCCAGTAATCGCGGTCACTATCTTCGTACACTTTGTCGTAATCTTGCCCCGAGTGCTTACTTATTATTTTGTAAAGCTCTTCTTTTAAAGTTAAAATCTCACGAGCTGTAATTTCAATATCACTCGCCTGACCTTGCGCACCGCCCAATGGTTGGTGGATCATAACGCGCGAGTGGGTTAATCCGCTACGCTTTCCTTTTTCACCAGCACACAAAAGCACCGCTCCCATCGAGGCCGCCATACCTGTACAGATAGTGGCCACATCGGGCTTAATGAACTGCATGGTATCGTAAATACCCAAACCGGCATACACGCTACCGCCCGGTGAATTGATATAAATTTGAATGTCTTTGGAAGCATCGGTACTTTCTAAAAACAATAATTGCGCCTGAACGATGTTGGCCACTTGGTCGTTAATGCCCGTTCCCAAGAAAATGATGCGATCCATCATCAATCGGGAAAACACATCGAAAACAGCAATATTCATTTGGCGCTCTTCAATAATGTTTGGCGTCAGGTTGGTTGGGTACATACTACTGATGATTTTATTGTAATATGTACTGCTTATACCTTGGTCTTTTATCGCGAATTTTTCAAACTCTTTTGCGTAATCCATAGTTAAAATTGTAATTTATTTTGATAATCCGTTGATTGCCACCAATGTGGATTTACCATTTTTGGTTTTGGTTATTTATTTTGAACAAAAAGGCGCTTAAATCTGCAGATTTAAGCGCCTAAATATAAGCATTTATTATTTACCTATTTATCACCGTAAACCTCTTTAACAAAGTTTTCGTAGCTTAATTCCTTAACTTTAAGGTTTGCTTTTTCTTTGTAAAGTTCCAATAATTTTTGGCTTACCAGTTGTTCTGAAATACGGCGTGCTTCATCTTGGTTAGACAACACACGGGCAGCGATATCATCCAGTTCTTTATCAGAAGGATTCATTTGACCGAACTGGGCCATTTGCGCTTTAATCATTTCGCGAGCATGGTTTTTTATATCGTCCATGGTTACTTTGATGTCGTTCTCCTCAATCAATTTTCCTTCAATCAATTGGTAACGCAAGCTTTTTTCAGACTTCTCGTATTCTTCTCTGGCTTGATCGGAATCCAATTCTTTTTCACCGGCGGTTTGCAACCATTTAGTTAGAAATTCGGCCGGCAAATCGAACTTGGTGTTTTCTACCAAATATTCGGTTACATCGTTCAATAATTTTTGATCGGCTTGCTGAACAAATTGCTTTTCGGCATCTTCCTTTATTTTCGCTTTCAATTCAGTTACTGAAGTCACTTCTCCCTCTCCGAATAATTTATCGAACAATTCTTGGTCTAAATCGGCCAATTGGCGCTCGTTGATTTCTGTAATTTCGAAAGTTACTTCAATATCCAAACCGTGCACATCGTCATGGCCTAATTTTAGGGCATGCATCAATTCGTGCTCGTCGTCATAAAGTCCTTTGGTTTTTAAAGTGACAACATCACCAGCTTTAGCCCCGATGAATTGCTTTTCGGTAGATTTTCCTTTGAATTTATCTAAAGTTAAGGTTACCGTATTCTCAATTTCCTTTTCTTCGTTTTTGAAGGTTCCGGTAATTTCGCTGTCTTTTTCAACAGCATCTTGAGATACTAATTTCCCGTATTGTTTTTGGATGCGCTCAATTTGCTCATCAATCATTTTATCGTCGGCCACAATATTGTATTGAGTAATGGCCTTTTTGCTTTTCAATTCTACATCGAATTCTGGAGCCAATCCCAATTCGAATTCAAAAGAAAACTTATCGGCATCCCAATCAATTTCCTCTTGGGTTTTTGGAAGCGGCTGCCCTAAAACATCCAATTTTTCCTCGGTTAAATATTTGTTCAAGGCATCTTGCAACAATTTATTCACCTCATCAACCAAAACGGCTTTACCGTATTGTTTTTTCACCATGCCCATTGGCACGTGCCCTTTTCTAAACCCAGGAATGTTTGCTGTTTTGCGGTAATCTGACAGGATTTTTTCTACCTTATCGCTGTAATCTTCTTTAGCGATATCTACTTTCACAACAGCATTTAATGCATCAACGTTTTCTCTTGTAATATTCATTTTTAAATGATATAAAGCCTTTTAGGCAATTAACACTAATAGGTTTTTGTGAAACCTAAAAATTATGTAACTAAAATTGGGTGGCAAAAGTACAATATTTTTACCACCCAACAAAGTTTTTAACCACCTGATTTATAGTGCCTGTTTTAGTTTCTATTAATTATTTTTCTATATCCTTTTTTGCGCATAATTTTGTTATAATTTCAACTCTTTCTGCATCAAAAACAAACCATTAAGCACCGAAGCCCATAGGTTTGCAACGGGCTGAAAGCCTTATTGTTTGAGTGAATTTTAGCCATAGACACACAAATAATTTTTCAAAATTTCGTGCAGAAATCCGTGTACTTGTGGCATAAAAATTTAAACAGGCTCTTGGCTATTTTTTATCTTCTTTAAACAAAGAATGGAGAATGGATTGCAGGATGGAAAGTAGCACGCTAAAAAACAATGCCCACCAAAAATTATTGACCGAAAAACCACTGATTAATTGATCGGCCAGCAGAATAATTATGGCATTGATTACCAAAAGGAACAAGCCTAAAGTTAAGATGGTGGCCGGTAGTGTAAAAATAACCAAAATGGGCTTTACCAATAAGTTGAGCACCGCCAAAACCAATGCCACCACAACAGCCGTTAAGTAGTTATCAACATTTACACCCGATAGTGCATAGGCTAAAATAAATACGGCTGCGGCGTTTAAAAGAAGTCTTAAAATGAGTTTCATATTGTTTTGTTTTGAAACTAAAGTTAGTAAATTTTAAATGGATTTATATTTTAAAAACAATGGGCAGCGAGAACGGCAACTCCACGGGGTTCCCTCTTACCAGTCCTGGTTTCATTTTTGGCAAAAGTGCTATAACACGGGTAGCTTCGGCCTCTAAAGCTCTGTGCGCAGCCCTAGCCCTAATGTCTTTTACGCCTCCGGTTTCATCTATTTTAAAAATCACATAAATTTTTTGTTTCCCGTCTAAATTCATGTCGCCAGCAAAAGAAGTATTGAATTTGTTGAATACAAATTTTGATATATTTTGCGACATACAATTTCTTAGCTCCATTTCCCTAAGATAAACATCGCAGCCCGGGTAAACCGGAAAATGCTCAATAACACCGTCGGGCACCTCAACAACCCTTAACGATGTTTTGTTTGTTACTTTTTTAAGTTCACCCTTTTTATATTTAAGCGTATTGATATGATTTCCGTTAGTATCATATTGATATTCATCGCCTTCCTTTTGATTAAGTTTGCACAAGCCCTCTAATTTCAGCTGACCATTTTTATAGTAATGTTTATAAGAACCATCTTTATAACCATTAACATAATAGACTTCCCATTCTTTTTCGCCAGTTTCATAAAACTTGCTCCAAATACCTTTTAGTTCACTTTCTTCATAAAGGGCATCTATCTTTAGCGTTCCGTTTTTGTAGTATTCTTTATACCCACCGGCCTTAACAAAACCATTATTTTTTGATGGATTTAACGCATACACCGCCAAGAGGTGCCCATCTTCATAATATTCTTTTCTTATAAGTCCGCCATTGGGCGAGCGCTTGGTCTCTTTGGTCAATACTCCACTTTCAGAATACGACTGCCCAATTCCTGTTGGTTTTCCGTTAACTCCATAGGCGTTTACGGTTCTAAGCTGGCCATTTTCATAATAACCTTGCCAATTACGCACTTTATTTCCGTTGCTATAAAAACCGGTTAGTTTTAATTGTCCGCTTTTAAAATATTCTTTAAAAACACCATTTTTTTTGTTGTTTTTGTACTGCCCTTCTTTTTTTAATTCGCCGCTATCGTAAAATTCTTGATAAGGCCCATCGGGATGTTGAGTCTGGGAAATGGCGCAACAAAAACTCGCCAAAAACAGAAATAGAATAAATTGCCTCATTTAAATGGTTTAGTTTAAAAACAAGGTAAATATAAGTTTTTTCTTAAAATAAAGAAGAATAGTTTTATAGGCTATTTCACGAACCGCTCCACAGCCTCAAAAAAATCTTTGGGGTTTTCAGCATGCAGCCAATGCCCAGAATTGGCAATAGTAACAATTTCGGAATTTGGAAAATGGCGTTTTATGATATTTTCGTCGTCAACGCCAATGTATTCCGAACGGTCGCCACGCAAGAACAGCGTGTCTTTTTGAAAAGTGGCGTGTGCAGGCAATGGTTCGCCAATTTCGGCCACTTCGTTTTTTAAAACTTCTAGGTTGATGCGCAGTCCCAATTGCCCTTTTTCAACCCAATACAGATTTTTTAAAAGGAATTGACGCGTACCCAAATCGGAAACATATTCACTCAACACTTTATCGGCTTGACCGCGACTTTTTATTTCACTAAAATCCAATTGGCTCAATCCGTTTAAAATGGTGTCGTGGTGCACAGGATAAAATCGTGGCGAAATATCGGCCACCAATAATTTTGAAACCAAATTGGGATACAATGCGGCAAACAACATCGCCGTTTTCCCGCCCATAGAATGCCCAAGTAAAACAATATCTTTCAAGTTATTGGCCTCGCAGTAATTCTTTAAATCTTCAGCCAAAATCTCATAACTAAATTCGTCGCTGTGGAAACTGCGCCCGTGGTTTCGCTGATCCACCAAATGCACCTCGAACCCCAATTCACTGAACTGATTGCCCAAGGTTTTCCAATTGTCGCTCATGCCCAAAAAACCATGTAGAATTACAAATGGTTTTCCTTCGCCTATGATGTTTGAATGTAATTGTTCCATACTGTTGTGGTGGCTGAGCGGAGTCGAAGCCACTTCTGATATCTTTATTTTCTCTATAAATTGTGATTTCGACAAAGCCTGTCTTGAGCGAAGCCGAAAGGCTCAATCACCAAATACCGAAATTACTTTTTAAATATACTACCTTTATCCGTGTGGCTTCGACTACGCTCAGCCACCGAACAAAGAATATTAAACACCCGTTTGGATGTTTCCCGATTAAGAATGGGCTTTTAATTTCCTTAAATACATCTGGATAACGTTTTCAACGCCCAGATATAAACTTTCGGCCACTAAAGCATGCCCAATGGACACTTCCAATAAACCGGGAATATTCTTTTTGAAAAATTCAATATTATCCAACGACAAGTCGTGCCCTGCATTCAATCCCAATCCGAGTTCTTTTGCCAATTCAGCACTTTCGGTATAGGGTTTAACACCTTCTAAATTTCCCAAACCGTATTGATGCGCAAAACCTTCGGTGTACAACTCTACTCTATCAGTTCCGGTTACTTTGGCGCCTTCAATTTGCTTTAAAACAGGATCGACAAAAATAGACGTTCGAATGCCGTTTTGCTGAAATTCCTTAATCACATCAACCAAAAAATCTTTGTGCTTTAAGGTATCCCATCCGGCATTACTGGTAATGGCATCTTCGGCATCGGGCACCAAAGTGACCTGTGTGGGTTTCACCTCCAAAACCAAATCCATAAACGATTTTATAGGGTTGCCCTCAATATTATATTCGGTGTAAACCACCGGCTTTAAATCGCGGGCGTCTTGATATCTAATATGACGCTCATCTGGCCTCGGATGAATGGTAACGCCCTCGGCACCAAAACGCTGCACATCTTTGGCAAACTGCACCACATTGGGCACATCGCCACCCCTCGAATTCCGCAACGTGGCAATCTTATTAATATTAACGCTTAACTTGGTCATAAATCGGTTTTATTCAGCAAAAATACAAAGTAGAACACGCTTACATAGTATTTTTTTGATTAATTTGCGGTACCTTTAAAAAGAGACTATGCGACTTTCGGAATACATAATCAACGATGTAAAGCCCCTTAATATTAACAGTAAGGCCAGCGAGCTGCAGCTTCTTTTTAACCAACTTACCTTTTCGCACATTCCCGTAAAGGACGACAACGGCACTTTTTTGGGTTCCTTTTCGGAAACCGACGCCCATTGTTTTGACGGCGAAAAACCGTTAAAAGAATATGTGTACGCCCTTGAAGATTTTTATGTAAGGGACAATGCGGTTTGGCTGGATATTTTAGAAGAATTTGCCGTAAACGCCAACAATATTATGCCTGTTCTCGATGCTAAAAACCATTATTTGGGCTATTACGAACTTAACGACGTTATCAGCCTGTTTAGCGAATCGCCCTTCTTTTCTGAAGCTGGTGGTATTTTGGTGATTGAAAAAGGCATCAACGATTACTCGTTTAGCGAAATCAGCCAAATTGTAGAATCGAACGACGGTAAACTTTTGGGTGCATTCGTTTCTAAAATGAACAATGACCTGATACAGATCACCTTAAAAATTGGCAATACCGGGCTTAACGAAATCATCCAAACCTTTAGAAGGTACAGCTACAATATCATTTCAGGCCATGAAGAAGACAGCTACATTGAAACCTTAAAAGAACGCTCTAACTACTTAAAAAGATATTTAAACATATGATGAAGGTTGCCATTTTCGGACGATTTTACAACAAAACCACATCAGCTTCCGTCGAAACCCTATTTCAATATTTACTGAAAAAGGATATTGACGCTTATATTGAAAGTCATTTTTTCGAAATCATAAGCGATAATTCGCCCAACATCAAAGATTTCAATGCGTTTAAAACCTTTGATACACTCGATACCACTTTCGATTTGTTGGTAAGTGTGGGCGGCGATGGCACCATTTTACGAGCCAGTACATTTGTAAAAGACATCAACATCCCCATAATTGGCATCAATACTGGCAGGCTAGGCTTTTTGGCCACCATTCAGGTGGATGATATCGAGCGCGCCATGCAAAGTATTATTGATGGCAAATACAATATTTCGGAACGCAGTCTGCTTTCGGTGGAAACATTACCCGAAAATCCAGATATCAAATCACTCAATTTTGCTCTCAACGAAATTGCCGTAAGCCGAAAAAATACCACCTCGATGATTACCGTTGAAACTTATTTGGATGGCGAATACCTCACCTCGTATTGGAGCGACGGCTTGATTGTATCAACGCCCACGGGATCCACCGGTTATTCGCTAAGTTGTGGCGGCCCAGTAATTACGCCCAGCACCAACAGTTTTGCACTTACGCCCATTGCGCCGCACAACCTCAGTGCGCGCCCGTTGATTATCCCCGATTCTACCGAAATCCAGCTTCGGGTTGATGGCCGCGAAGAACAGCATTTGGTCTCTTTAGATTCCAGAATTGCCACTTTAGACAACGGTACCCTTATAAAAATCAAAAAAGCCGATTTTAAAATTAAAATGATCGACCTCCTAGACGAAAGTTTTCTGGACACCCTCAGAAAAAAACTCCTTTGGGGCGAAGACAAACGCAATTAAAACAATAATTTAAGAGAATTTCTGTTTTAAAACCAGACAATTTTGTTCCTATTATTTTGAACACATCTTATTTATTATATTTGCAAACTTTCGAACATTTATGAGGCATTTAACCCTTTTGATTATTAGCATTTTAAGCATTCAATTAAGCCATTCGCAAATTTTTGAAATTGGCGGTTTTGCCGGCGGAAGCAACTTGATTGGCGATGTTGGAGCCACAGATTTTATAAATCCCAATGCCCCTGCACTGGGCATCTTGGCAAAATGGAACCGAAGCAAAAGGCATTCTTGGCGGGCATCATTGATTTATTCCGACTTGAAGGCCTACGACAGTAAATCAAGTGACCCACGTAGAATTCAAAGAGATTATGATTACGATTCCAATTTTATGGAAATTTCGGCAGGCATGGAGTTTACATTTATGGATTTTAACCTGCACTCTGGCCGAACAGTGGCCACTCCCTACTTGTATTCTGGCATTAGTGTAGCCCGTCACGACAATTATTATTTTTTAAACGGCGTACAAACTCCCGAAAACACTTCCAGTTGGGCTTACGGCATACCCATGGCTTTAGGATTTAAAACCAATGTTTTAGGAAACTTTATTCTGGGGCTTGAAGTTGGCGCCCGATATACATTTTCAGATGAAATTGATGGCAGTATGCCAGACGACCAATGGCGAAGCCAATACCGTTTTGGAAACATAAACAACAACGATTGGTATGTGTTCTCTGGAATTACATTAACTTACACCTTTGGTGAAAACCCTTGCTACTGTGTAGAATAAAATGGATTTAAAAAGCAACATAAACGAAAAAAGATTACCCAAACATATCGCCATAATTATGGATGGCAATGGGCGTTGGGCCAAACAACAGGGCATGGCCCGGGCTTTTGGCCACGAAAACGGCACCAAATCGGTAAGGGAAACCGTTGAGGCCTGCGCCGAACTGGGCATTGAAAGCCTGACCCTTTATGCCTTCTCTACCGAAAACTGGAAACGTCCAAAACTTGAGGTACAAACCCTTATGAAACTTTTGGTGTCTTCATTGAAAAAAGAAATAAAAACCCTTCAAGACAACAATATTAAGCTAAACGCCATCGGCACTTTAAACTCCTTGCCCAAAAAAGTACACCGTGAACTTTTTGAGGTTATAAAAAGTACCGAAAACAATAGCAGAATGACTTTAACACTGGCTTTAAGCTACGGATCGAGGGAAGAATTGATAAACACCATAAAAGAAATTAGTTTTAAAGTTAAAAATAATATAATTTCGCCCGATAAAATTGATGAATCAATTATTAATGAGCATCTTTACACGCACAATTTACCAGATGTAGATTTGCTTATTAGAACTAGCGGAGAACAACGTATAAGCAACTTTCTGCTATGGCAAATAGCATATGCTGAATTATTTTTCACCGATGTACTTTGGCCTGATTTTAAAAGACAGCATTTGTACGAAGCTATTATTGAATATCAAAAAAGAGAACGAAGATTTGGGAAAA
>CAZZDI010000042.1:0-4956 GCA_964653155.1 uncultured Flavobacteriaceae bacterium
GTGGGAGCTCCCTGAAAGGAGCGACTGGCGAAAGCCCGACCCGGAGGGGAACGCCATTATAAATGATAAGATATTATAGAAAGAAGTTCCAAACTACTCCGAAACGGATGATGAAATCGCGATACGGATAGTTAGGCGCCGAATAATAATTGTATCCGGTGAAGGCTGAATTGAAATGCTCAGCCTTAAAGTAGATTCGGGTTTGGCGGATTTTGGCATTCAAAAAGAAATCCAATCGCGGAAAACCACCATATTTGGTATCGGTCTGTGTGTAAAATTCTGCCAGCAACGGACTGTATGCATCCATATAATACTCTGTAAAGTAATTCAAGGTTACACCCGTTTGCATGTACAGTGCTTTTTGAAACACGTGGCTTGAAAAATAAAAAGTGTTTCGGGTGTTGAACTCCGGCATGTTCAATACGTTATTATCGTCTTTTACGTTTTGATACATTATAGTATTGGCCAGCGCAAACTTTCCGAACTTAATTTCGTTTTCGAACTTCAGTCTTAAATAATTTATGGTATTGTTGTTTTGATACGGCCGTACCTGCATGGTAGTAGTATCTTGTTTGAAATATACGTGGTCGTTGATGGTTGAAAAATCTAAAGTGACCTTAGCCCAGTTTTTCAATTTTACCTGAAACGCCAGTTGCTGGGTTTCTACATTATTAAAATTGTTCTGCCAATTGTAATTGGTGTAATTGCTTTGGTATAATAATGTGTTGTAGTTTGGTGCATGCGCACTGTGGTTGAGTGAGGCCTGTGCCGAAATATCGTCGTTGAGTTTAAAACTGGCCGCCGCCTTAAAGAAGTTTCCCTCGAAATCGCCCGACACATTCAACCCGAGCTCGCCCTGCAGGTTAAAACCTTTGTATTGTTTTTGGTATTTTCCGCCAGCAGAAAACACATCGCCCTTCAATCGGTTGGTAATTAACTGGCCATCGAGCAAAACCAATCTGTTATATCCGTAATTATAGTTACTATTACTGATGTTGAATTGAAAATCGCCCAATATATGGTTGTAATATTCCAATTGCAGTTTATTGTAAAAACTTTCGAGGGTGGCCCGTTCCTTTAAATTCCGGGCATTGAATGATTCTCCAAAAAAGCCGGTTGCCGCTGTGGTTTGGTCAAACTGAAAGTATTTATCTTCAAATGAAATAATATGCCGCAAATCGAGCTTGTTCTTCGCCGAGAACTTTCTTCTGGGTTTCCTGGCTTGAATGGAATCGTTTAACGAATCTACTGAAGCCTTTGCCCCACCTACTTCTCCCCGATAATTAAAAAGGTTGTAACTATGGTTTAAATAAAAACGCTTGCCCCGCAACATACTTTCAGCATTTTCAAAATTGACATCTAAAATGGAACGGTCTAAAAATTCGGGCTCTCCGGTTTCAAACGGCTCGATGCTATTATCTGCCAAACCGCCGTTTTCCTGGTTCATTAAATCTTGGGTAACTATATGCCCTTTTGCATTGTAACGTCCGTTTCTCGACTGGTAATTGGAAGTGAAACTAAAATTGCCCGTACTGGTTAAAATGTGTTGATATTTACCCAGCGACCGCAAGCCTTTGTAAGCTATGGAAAAATTGAACCGCGGTGACGTGTTTACCGTAAAAAACGATTCAACCAATTGACCTTGCTCAAAAGCCGTTCTAAAAAACAGTTCGGTTAAAGGGGTGGGCACCCTGTAATAGTTTATATCTTCAATTTCTTTGTAGTTGAAATGCCGGGCGCGCGCACCAAATTGCGGCATAAGGTTAGTGCTCTCGAAATCCAACGTTAAACTGTTGTACGTTTGCCCTAAATTGGAAAAAGGAATGAGTCCAAAATTATCCTTTCTTAAGTAGTTGAACTTATAATCTTTTTGAATGGTTAATGATGTATCGACATAGGTAGTGTCGTTTTCATGAGAAATAATAAGGTAATCCTGAATTTTTGCACCTTTATTGGTCGCTTCGTCAATGCCTGTAATCTTTTTTAAGGCACTCACCACTTTAAGCGTATCTTTTTCTTTTGATGATTTTTTTAAGGAATCTTGCCTGGAAAGTGCTGCTTTTCGTTCTTCCCCTTTACTTTCAACTTCTTTATCTTGCGCTTGAAGACTTGGTATAACGGACAATAAAAAGATAATAAAAATTGCTTCTTTCATCTTTACAAAATTTTTATAAACCATCGATTTGGTATTTTTAACATCGGTTATTATTGCCCCATTTTGTTGAATGTCCATTATGGGCTTTCGTCATGCTTTTTGAAGTTACAAATGTAAACACAAAATATGATAACGTTAAAAAGAGGATAAATTATTTACGTCACTTATTTTTTTATCTTCAACCACCAAACTTCATTTTTGAACTTATTCCATTCAATCCATAACTTTAAATATGTAAATTAATACCTTTGAACAGCAAACTTACCTTAATATGTTGTTATCAAACCACTCAAATTTCACTTTAGAATGCGGCACCGATGAAGCCGGTCGTGGTTGTTTGGCTGGCCCCGTTACCGCAGCAGCCATTATTCTGCCAAAAGATTTTGAAAATTCGATATTGAACGATTCCAAACAACTCAGCGAAAAAAACAGGTTCCGTTTAAAACCCATTATTGAGCAAGAAGCCTTGTGTTTTGGGGTGGCACACATTTTTCAGGAGGAAATAGACAACATTAATATATTGAACGCTTCAATTTTGGCCATGCACCAATCTATCGAAAAGCTGAATCCGCAGCCCGAATTTATTATTGTGGACGGCAACAAATTTAAACCATACAATAATGTTCCGTTTGAAACCATTATAAAAGGAGACGGAAAATATATTAGTATTGCCGCCGCATCGGTTTTGGCAAAAACCTACCGCGATGCTTATATGGATAGGATCCACGAAGAATTCCCCATGTACAACTGGAAGAAAAACAAAGGCTACCCCACCAAGCAGCACCGCGAGGCCATTAAAAAGTACGGCATAACAAAATACCACCGCAAATCGTTTAGATTATTGCCGGACCAATTAAAGTTGGAACTTTAGTTGAAACCGATATTTTTAATGCGTTAAAAAAATATTAGGTTTGCATTACTTTGATGCGAATAAGAACTGTTCATTAAAAAAAAATCTCGATTATAGAGTAAAAATTAATGCTATCCATGAGAATAATTTGCTTGTCCCTCCTACTTTTTTCGGTATTTGCCTGCACCAATCCCTCAAAAAAAAGAACCGCACTTATAGACTTTGTTCCCGAAAACACCTCGGTCATTTTAAGAGCTTCAAATATTGAAAGTTTAAAAAGCAGCATAACAAACAGCCATTTTTTTCAGCAGTTGGATAAAACAGACGGCTACTTGAAACTTCAAAAAAAATTGGAACACTTGCCACACTTCAATCCTACAGGCGATGTGTTGCTTTGTTTTTCTTCTGGCGGTAACGATTCGCTGCAATACACGTTAATAACCAAATTTGCCAAAGATCTTTTTAAAACCGATTCGCTCGCTAATTATATTGAAGAAACCCTTACCATAAAAAACAAGCAAATTACCAAATCGACAATAAACCAAAACACTTTTTATAGTACAATTATCGACAGCGTGTTTTTTGCTTCGTCGGCACAGCAAATTACTACCGATGTTTTTAATCCGAAAACCAACAATGGTGAACTAAAAAAGATTTTCGGCACTACGGGGAACGACAAAACTCTGTCGGTTATTTTAAAAGCAAATGCCAAAACTCCGGTTCATTCATTTTTTATTGAAGATTCGCTTTCATTTGAAAAATTTACAGAGTATTTGGCCGCCGATGTGGAATTGGAACAAAACGAAATGTACTTTAACGGCATTGCCAAAGCTACCGATAGCACTGAAAGTTTAATCAACGTTTTTAAAAATACGGTGCCTCAAGAAAACCAAATGCAGCATATCACCCCGGGCAATGCCGATGGTTTTACCAGCATCACGTTTAACGATTTTAAAGCTTTTGAAGCCAACTTGAACCAATTCAACAAAAAAGATTCGGTTACCAGTTCTTCCCTTTTTAACAACATTTCTGAAATTGGCGTGATTTACGAAGGGCAAAACCGGGCGGTGGTTGTAAACTCCAACGACGTTATTGCCACACAAGATGCCCTTTTAGCCGAACAAAACAAACTGGACACCTATCGGGAAATCGATATTTTCAGCTTTAGTCAACCCGCTCTGTTTACTGATGTATTTTCTCCGTTTATTTCGAACGCCGATGCCAATATGTATTGTGTTTTGGATTATTTTTTTGTGTTTGCCAATAATATGGAGACGCTTCAAAACATAATTGCAAGTTACCAAAACGAAACTACTTTAAGCCAACGGGAATATTTTAATGCCATAACCGAAAAGTTGAGTTCGGCGGCTTCCTTTTTACAAGTGGGCGATGCTTCTGCACTAAAGTCTATTTTTCGGAAAAATTTGAAAGAGGGCGGTGATTTCAATTTAAACAGCGACAATATTTCGGCCATTCAGTTTATTTTCGACAAACATTTTTCCCACGTTAATGGCATCATCAGTAAAAACAAAGCCCGTGCAGCCCAGCATTCGGTTTCGGAAGAATTGAACATAAAACTGGACAACGCTATTCTAAACCGTCCGCAATTTGTAAAAAATCATATTTCGGGACAAAAGGAAATTGTGGTACAGGATGTAAACAACAATCTGTATTTGATTTCCAACACCGGAAAAATCCTTTGGAAAAAACAACTGCAAGGTGCCATTTTAGGCAATATTGAACAAATTGACATTTATAAAAACGGCAGGCTGCAACTCATTTTCGCAACGCCAAACCGCATTTATGTTTTAGACCGAAACGGAAAAGAAGTGAGTCCGTTTCCTTTAAAATTCAACGATAAAATTACCCAACCGCTTTCGGTATTTGATTACGATAAACGAAAAAACTACAGGCTGCTGGTTACCCAAGGCAAAAATGTATTGATGTATAA
>CAZZDI010000042.1:5056-15349 GCA_964653155.1 uncultured Flavobacteriaceae bacterium
AACGAAAAAACTACAGGCTGCTGGTTACCCAAGGCAAAAATGTATTGATGTATAATGTACAAGGAAACCCTGTAAAAGGCTTCACTTTTAAATCGGCCAACGGCACCATTATTTCGCAACCGCAACATTTTAGAATTGGCAGTAAAGATTACATTACCCTAAAAACGAAAGACAAGCTTTATATTTTAGACCGCACCGGAAAAACGCGCGTATCGCCAAAAAGCCAAGTGAATTACTCTAACCAGCCTCTGTTTTTGTACAACAACAAGTTTACCACCACTACTGTAAACGGCAAACTTTTTTCGGTGGATACCAGAGGAAACGCATCGAGTGCCGACCTAAAACTTTCAGAAAACCACTTTTTGCAAACTACCAGCAAAACATTGGTGACGCAAAGCAACAATAAATTATCCATTAAAAGCAAAACTACCGAACTGGATTTTGGCAACTATTCGGCACCGAGCATCTTTTATATTTACGATAAAATTTATGTATCGACCACCGATTTGCAATCGCATAAAATCTATCTTTTCGATAGCCAATCAGAACCCATACCCAATTTCCCGGTTTATGGAAACTCGGCCATTGAGCTTGATAATATTGACAGCGACCGAAATTTAGAATTTGTTACCAAAGGCGAAAGCAATTCCATTTTGTTATACCAAATAAACTAATGGAATCATTTCAACTAGAAGCGGTTATTCAATAATCTCTACATTTTTGATATAAATATTTTTTAAAGGCCAATCGGCGTCATCGGTTTCCACTTTGGCAATTTTGTCTATTACGTCCATACCTCGGGTTACGTGGCCAAAAATGGTATAATCGCCATTTAGGTAATGGGCTCCGCCGTGTTGCTGTACAATAAAAAATTCAAACGGCGAGGCGAGTTTATGCGGGTTATCTATTTCGCTACTGGGCATAGAAATTACCCCGCGGTCGTGCCTAAAGCCACGTTTGGTATCGGGGGGCAGCAAGTATTGCCCAATGGCGTGGCGCTTGTCCATAGTTTCTTGGTCGTCGCTATGGCCGGCCTGAACCATAAAATTATCGATCACACGGTAAAACTGCGTGCCTTTAAAATAGTTCTGCTTGGTTAAAAAAATAAAATTAGAGCGGTGGAATTTGGTTTCGTTGTACAACAGCACATCAAACGAACCCATGTCGGTAGTGATGCGCACTTTATTTTCTTTGTGTTTTTTGTCATATTGCAAGAAAAATTCCATGGCGTTCTTTTCTGTTAACAACGGAAATTCACGTTCGGGCAATTTGCTTACGGTTTTGCTTACGTTTTCGGGACGGTTCGCGGTGCTATCGGTTTTTTCAACATTGCTTTTCGTTGTGTTTTTGTTTTTAGATTTTTTATCTTCACAGTTCAAAAAAACGGCGAACGCGCACAATAATAAATACAGTCTCATTAATTAATATTTAACGCCAATAGGCTTTTTTTTATATGGATTTTGATGCATTTCAACAATCGCTTTCAAAAATAAAAAATATACCGCTTTTAGGCGAAACATCGCATTTTAAAATGGTACCACCCTTTAGGCACGAGTTGTTAAAAAATCAAACAGAAGCCATTAAGCGTGCCAAACACGCAGGGGTTATGGCATTATTTTACCCCAATACAAATCGGCAAACGCAATTGGTTTTGATATTGCGAAAAACTTACAAAGGGGTGCATTCGGCACAAGTAGGTTTTCCCGGCGGAAAGTTGGAAACCTACGACCAATCATTACAGGACGCAGCTTTACGGGAAACCGAAGAGGAAATTGGAGTGCCCGCTAAAAATATACAAGTGTATAAAACGTTGAGTAGGGTTTACATTCCGCCCAGCAATTTCTATGTGCAACCTTTTATTGGTATTACCGAAATTACCCCAAACTTTATAAAACAGGACGACGAGGTAGATGCTGTAATAGAAGTGCCTCTCAAGCATTTTTTGGATGATAACAGCTTGATTACCGAACACGTAAAAACATCTTATAGCACTGAGGTTGAAGTGCCTGCATTTTTACTGAACGATTTTGTGGTATGGGGAGCCACAGCCATGATGCTTAGTGAAATTAAAGATATACTAAAACAACTGTGGTAGTCTATTTTGTTTATTACATTTGTAACCGCAATTTGGGCAGCAATTAGCATAATTTGTTTAAATTGAAAAACTAAGCTAACTTGGAGCATAACTCATGGGATTGTTTAAAAGAAATCCATTCGGACATATACTGATTATCAAAAAATGGCTCATCAGGGTGTTGGGCGCGATGACGCACCGTCGGTTTCGTGGTTTTAACGAACTGCAAATCGAGGGTTCTGAAATTATAAAAGATTTACCCGACACCAACGTGCTGTTCATTTCAAACCACCAAACTTATTTTGCCGATGTGGTGGCCATGTTCCATGTGTTCAACGCCAGCTTGAGCGGACGGGTGGATTCGATAAAAAACGTAGGCTACCTTTGGCACCCAAAACTGAATATTTATTACGTGGCCGCAAAAGAAACCATGAAAGCTGGATTGTTGCCTAAAATTTTGGCCTACGTAGGCTCGGTAAGCATTGAACGGACTTGGCGTGCCGATGGCAAAGATGTTAATCGCCAGGTAAGAATGAGCGATATTTCCAATATTGGCAAAGCTCTGGACGATGGCTGGGTAATCACTTTTCCGCAAGGTACTACCACACCGTTCAAACCAATTAGAAAAGGTACCGCCCACATTATAAAACGCTACAAGCCTGTGGTGATCCCTATTGTTATTGATGGCTTTCGAAGGTCGTTCGATAAAAAAGGCTTACGTATCAAAAAGAAAAACATCCTCCAAAGCATGGAGATTAAGGCTCCTTTGGAAATCGATTACGATAATGAAACCACTGACGAAATTATAAAAAAAATAGAATATGCCATCGAGCAGCACCCGTCGTTCCTAAAAGTAATTCCTCAAAAAGAACTCGAAGCCCAGGAAGAACTGAACAAAAAACGGGAATGGTAAATTTTCAACCCTTAAAACTATTGATTAAACTAAAACGAGATGAAATTAATTAACCTCTTAATGGTGTTTACACTAAGCGCGTTATCCTGCGGAACGGTGTTTTCCCAAGACATGCAATTCAACAACCCTTTGGCCGAAAAACGTGCCGATCCGTGGGTACATAAAGCTGATGACGGAAATTATTATTTGATTGCCACGGTGCCCGAATACGATAAGATTGTACTGCGAAAATCAAAAACCATCAACGGTTTAAAGGAAGCCGAAGAAAAAGTAGTTTGGAGTAAACACAAAAAAGGCGTGATGGGACACCATATTTGGGCACCCGAACTGCATTACATCGATGGGGTTTGGTACATTTATTTCGCTGCTGGAGAGGCTGAAAATATTTGGAACATTAGAATGTGGGCACTTTCAAACCAGTCCAAAAACCCCATGAAAGGCGAATGGAAAGAGGAAGGGCAGATAAAAACCGATATGGAATCGTTTTCATTGGATGCTACCACATTTGAACATAACAACAAACGATACATGATTTGGGCTCAAAACGTAAGAGGAGGCCAGCACGGAACGGCATTGGTGCTTTCGGAAATGGCATCGCCAACCGAATTAACCGGTCCAGAAGTAGTGATTACAGAGCCTGAATTCAGTTGGGAACGCATGAAATATAACGTTAACGAAGGGGCAGCCGTAATGAAGCGCAACGGAAAGATTTTTGTAAGCTACTCGGCCAGTGCCACCAATCACAATTACTGCTTGGGCTTACTTTGGATTGATGAAAATGCCGATATTTTGGATGTTTCCAATTGGCATAAATCGCCCGGCCCCGTATTTTACACCAACGAAGATTTAAAACGCTACGGTCCAGGACATAATTCGTTCACTACTTCTGAAGATGGAAAAACCGATATTATGATTTACCATGCCCGCGATTATAAAGAAATAATAGGGCACGAACTATCCGACCCCAATCGTGCTACCCGTGCCAGAGTGTTGAAGTGGACACCGAGTGGCTTTCCGGATTTTATGCAGAATGAAGGCGATTAGTCTTGGTTGAATTCGGTTAATAACTCCTAAAAACTTCACTTCAAAAAACGTATTAGAATTTCTATTTTGCAGGACTTTTTAAACCGTTTTAAATGAAAGTCTGTATTGCCGAAAAACCCAGTGTAGCCCGCGAAATTGCCTCTGTTTTAGGAGCCAACACCAAGCGCGATGGCTATTTTGAAGGCAATGGCTACGCGGTAACTTACACCTTTGGGCATCTTTGCACCTTGAAAGAACCCAACGATTACAAACCCTATTGGAAAAGCTGGGATTTGAACAACTTGCCCATGCTGCCCGAAAAGTTCGAAACCAAAGTGGTGGCCAATTCGGGTATTCAAAAACAGTTTAAAATTGTTAAAAGCCTGTTCGATAAAGCCGAAGTGGTAATAAACTGCGGTGACGCCGGACAGGAGGGTGAACTTATCCAACGTTGGGTAATGAACGAAGCCCATTATAAGGGCGACGTAAAACGCTTATGGATCTCGTCATTGACCACCGAAGCTATTAAAGAAGGCTTTGAAAACCTAAAACCTGCCACCGATTACGACAATCTTTACTATGCCGGGTTTTCGCGGGCCATTGGCGATTGGCTGCTCGGTATGAATGCCACGCGATTGTACACGGTAAAGCACGGCGGCTACAAGCAAGTGCTCTCGGTGGGGCGTGTACAAACCCCTACTTTGGCCATGGTGGTGAATCGGTTTAAGGAAATCGAAAATTTTAAGCCACAACCGTATTGGGAGCTTCAAACGCTATATCGCGAAACGCTTTTTAGTTACGAAGAAGGTCGGTTTTTGAAAAAAGAAGACGGTGAAGCCTTGGCCAATAAAGTGAAAGAAAGTGAGTTCGAAATCGTTTCCATTGAAAAGAAAAAGGGGAAGGATTACGCACCCAAACTGTTCGATTTAACGGGGTTGCAGGTGTATTGCAACACCAAATTTGGCTTTTCGGCAGAGGAAACTTTAAAAATAGTCCAAGCACTTTACGAACGGAAAGTAGTCACTTACCCCAGAGTGGATACCACGTTTTTACCAAACGATATTTACCCAAAAGTATCGGGCATTCTTCAAAAACTGACGCAATATACAGCATTGACGCAGCCGCTTTTAGGGAAGAAAATAAAAAAATCGAAACGCGTTTTTGACGATAAAAAAGTGACCGATCACCACGCCATTATTCCCACGGGCATGCAAACCCAGTTGAACCCGGCACAACAGCAGGTTTACGATATTATTGTTCGGCGTTTTATTGCCGTGTTTTATGATGATTGTACGGTGTCGAACACCACGGTTTTGGGCAGCGCTGCCGAGGTAACGTTTAAAGCTACCGGAAAGGAAATTCTCGATAAAGGTTGGCGAATTGTTTTCGAGAACCCCAACAAAAAAGAAAAGGAATCGGGTATTTTGCCCACTTTTGAAAAGGGTGAAAAAGGCCCGCACGAACCCTCATTTTTGGAAAAGGAAACGAAGCCGCCCAATCAATACACCGAAGCCTCGTTGCTTCGAGCCATGGAAACCGCAGGGAAGCAAGTGGACGACGAAGAACTTCGGGATTTAATGAAAGAAAACGGTATTGGCCGCCCCTCTACCCGTGCCAATATTATTGAAACGCTGTTTAAACGAAAGTATATTAAGCGGAATAAAAAGCAGGTGCTGCCCACGGTTACCGGCATTCAGTTGATAGAAACCATTCAGAATGATTTGTTGAAATCGGCCGAGCTTACCGGGAAGTGGGAAAAGCAGTTAAAAGACATCGAAAAAGGTGAATATAGTGCCGCTGCGTTTATAAAAAATATGAAACGCATGGTCGATGCTTTGGTTTATGAAGTGCGCAGCGAAACCAAGCGTGCCAATATTTCGCAGGCCAACGTGATAAAAAACAGACAGGCCAAAGCGACCGAAAAGAAGCAAAAAGGGCTTTTGGCCGAAACTTGCCCCAAGTGTAAAAAAGGAACCTTGATAAAAGGAAAGTCGGCTTACGGTTGCAGCAATTTTAAATTGGGTTGCCGTTTTGTTCTGCCATTTAAGTTTGCCGAGAAGAAAATTTCGGAAAAACAATTTATCCGTTTGCTTCAAAAGGGCAGTACCGTAAATTTAAAAGGGTTTAAAACCGATGCCGGAACTCTTGAGGGCTTGTTGCGCTTTGATGATGACTTCAATTTAAAATTGGAAATTAAAAAGAACCAACCTAAGTCTGTTAGCACGGTCACTGAGCGAAGTCGAAGTGAAAAGTCTTCCGCGAAAGCGAAACCCGACGAGCTAAAATGCCCGAAATGCAAAAAAGGAACCATTATAAAAGGTAAAATGGCCTACGGCTGTAGTGAATACAAATCGGGCTGCGATTTTAAAATGACTTTTGAAGCGGTAAAAGCCAAAATAAATGGGCAGAAGCCGACAAAAGAATTAGTGTATAAAATATTAAGTGAAGATGCTTAGTTCGGAATACAAACACTTTGTAATTTATAAACCATTTCGAGTTTTAAGTCAGTTTAAAAGCAATTCCAGCAAACAGCAATCCAAACGGTTTTTGGGCGAGTTTTACGATTTTCCTGAAGGGATTATGGCGATTGGGCGTTTGGATGAAACTTCGGAAGGTTTACTGTTGCTCACTACAGATGGCAAAACCAGCGCATTAATCAATAGCCAAAAAGTTGAAAAGGAATATTATGCCCAGGTAGATGGCGATATCACTGATGAAGCTGTTGAAAAGCTGAAAGCAGGGATTGAAATTAGCATAAACGGGAAACCATTCACTACCAAACCGTGCCAAGTTTTTAAGTTGGAAGAAGAACCCAATTTACCCGAAAGAGGAAAAAAAATACGCGACGAGCGCCACGGCCCCACCAGTTGGGTATCGATAACCTTAACCGAAGGAAAATTTAGGCAGGTGCGAAAAATGACTTCGGCTGTTGGATTCCCGACGTTGCGTTTGGTTAGGGTGCGCATAGGCCAAATTAAAATAGGCAGTATGCAACCCGGCGATGTTTTGGAGTTGGCTGATCTGTGCGTTAGGGATTGAGGCATTTGTTGAAGCTCCCCGACGCAGGAGGGAGCGACTGCCGAAAGCCCGACCCCAGCTGGCCTTGAGCGTGGCTGAAGGGAGGGTAACGCCCGAAATTATACTTTAAACCGCTAGAATAAAAAATAGTTCGGGCGTCAGTTCGAGTGATTTTGAGTGGTTGCTGAGCTTGTCGAAGTAGAACGAAAAATTGTATCGAGAACTTTTTAGTTACTAAAATTCTAGTTCTCGATACAAATTTTTCTCATTTCAATCGAAAAATTCACTCGAACTGACGAATTTTCCAAATAAACATCATATTGTTTTACTGAAAACGAATGGCCTTTACCGGCGATATTTTGGTGATGATGTACGAAGGCACCAAAAGCATGAGCAGGCACAGTACCAAAGTACCGATATTGAGTGCCAAAATGTAGCCAAAATTGATGTAAACCGGGGCTTCGGTGACGTAATACACGCTGGGGTCGAGCGGAAACAATTTAAAATATTTTTGGGCAAACAGTAGTCCCAATCCAATTAAATTTCCCCAAAATAGCCCAAGCATAATTAAATAGGAAGCGTTGAACAAAAACAGTTTGCGGATGCTCCAATTGCTGCTGCCCAAGGCTTTTAGAATACCGATCATTTGGGTGCGCTCCAAGATTAAAACGAGCAGGGCGGTAATCATGTTAATGCCCGCTACGAGTATCATGATACCAATAATGCCGTAAATATTTTTGTCGAAAATTTTAACCCATTCAAAAATGGAGTAGTATTTGTCGGTAACGATTTGCGTGTTAAAAGTTGAAGGGGTGTTTTGGTAAATGTCTCGGCCTTTTTGCTCTAAATCGTTGTAATCGTCAATAAACACCTCAAAGTTTCCAATTTGGTCGTCTTCCCAACGGTTGATACGTTGCAAATGCCTAATATCACCTAAAATATATTGAGCATCCAAATCTTGAAATCCAGAACTGTAAATGCCCACCACGTTGTAAGTAATCATATTGGGCAGTTTTTCGGGGTCGTCTTTGGCGAACACCATTTGGAATGTATCGCCCACCTTGAATTGCAAACGGTTGGCCAAATATTCTGAAATTAAAACCTCTTCGTTGCGTTTTTCCGAGTAATCGGGCAACCGGCCGTCGATTAAAAATTCTTTGAAATAATCCCAGTTGTAATCTGTACCAACGCCTTTTAAATATACGCCTTCAAAGTCGGTTTCGGTACGTATTACCCCAAATTTTGAAGCTACCCCTTGAATGTGTTTTATGCCTTCAACCGATTTGAATTCCGGATAAAAATCCTGATTCCTCGAAATAGGAATAATGCTTTCCTGCGAGTTGTTGCTATCGTAATTGGTAATGGTAACGTGGCCATTGAACGCCACCACCTTATCGCGAATTTTTTGCT
Organism: uncultured Flavobacteriaceae bacterium; assembly: GCA_964653155.1. GTDB lineage: Bacteria > Bacteroidota > Bacteroidia > Flavobacteriales > Flavobacteriaceae > Flavisericum. The sequence continues at coordinate 13,495 of CAZZDI010000042.1, forward strand.
GTAGCCCAATACCCGTAGCAATGGCGACCATCATCACCACAATACCAATGGCAATCGCGGCAATGCCAATTTTTATTATTGGTGCCGAAACACTACTTTTATACGCTTTACTGCCAATAATGCGTTTAGCTATAAAAAACTCGTAATTCAATTTTTAAATGAAGTTTAGTGTGTTCAAAAATACAGTTTTATTCCCGATAGTTATCGGGATTGTTTTGTTAATTTCTTGCGGAAACGCTCGAAAGTCGGAAGACGGAAGAACGAATACAGAAGTGGGCGTTCCTGAAAAAGCTATAAAAAGCACCCATTTAATTGTTGGTGCCAACCAAACCGAATTGTATTTACCATTACTGAAGGGAAAGCGTATTGGCGTGGTTGCCAACCAAACTTCGGTAATTTTCAAAGAGCTTACATCGATTGCAGCTCTTGGCAATAATGGTTACGTTCATCTTGTGGATTCGTTGTTGAGCTTAAAAGTTAATGTAAAAAAAGTATTTGCGCCCGAACATGGTTTCCGAGGTACGGCTGATGCGGGAGAAATGGTAAAAGATGGTGTCGATACACGAACCAATCTGCCCATTGTATCGCTTTACGGCAGCAACAAAAAACCTTCAAAAGAACAGTTGCAGGATTTGGATATGGTGGTTTTCGATATTCAGGATGTGGGCGCCCGGTTTTACACGTACATTTCAACGTTGCATTACGTGATGGAGGCCTGTGCCGAGCAAAATATTCCGGTATTGATTTTAGACCGCCCCAATCCCAACGGACATTATATTGATGGCCCAATTTTGGAGATGGAACACCAAAGTTTTGTGGGCATGCACCCTATTCCGGTGGTGCACGGCCTGACTATTGGCGAATATGCAAAAATGATTAATGGTGAAAAATGGTTGAAAAACGGCGTGCAATGTGAGCTGAAAGTAATTCCAATTAAAAATTACAATCATCAAAAAACTTACAGTTTGCCCATAAAACCGAGCCCGAATTTGCCTAACGACAAGTCTATTAATCTGTATCCGAGTTTGTGCTTTTTTGAGGGCACCAACGTTAGTGCTGGACGCGGAACAGAAACCCAATTTCAAATTTTTGGAAGTCCGTTTTTAAGCGCAGAGAGGTTCAATTATGAATTTACTCCCAAACCAAATGAAGGCGCAAAACACCCAAAACACAAAAATGAATTGTGCTTTGGAAAAGATTTAAGGCAAGTGGAACATTTAAGTTCGCTACACTTAACTTGGCTAATTGAAGCTTATAAAAACACTGCTGATAAGTCTCAGTTTTTCAATAATTTTTTCGTTAAACTGGCTGGAACAGATAAGTTGCAAAAACAAATAGAGCAAGGTTTAACCGGCGGGGCCATTAAAACGAGTTGGAAAGATGGTTTGCGGAAGTTTAAGGATATGCGTCAAAAATATTTAATATATCCTTAAAATTAACTTAGGGAACCTAAAAAAGACTTAGGTAAACTTATTTGTGGTTACAGGTGTTGATTTTGGCAAATTGTTTTTCTAAAACACTATTTTTACACCCTAAATATTCAGAGGACAATTATGAACCCATCTTCGGCCGGTTGGATAAAAAAGTTGAAAAAGGAAGTTGAAAAAAACAGCCGCTTTTTAGACTACGATGAAGAAAGCTTTTACGATGCGTTACGCTCTTGCGGGTTTATTTATGGCAGCAATTTTAGTGTGGTGGCCCAAGTTTTTCCAAAAAAAGATTTTTCGGAAGAAGAACTGTGCAAAACCAATTTCTGCCTAGCACTTTTGTACGCCCATGCCCAATCTAAAAGCCAAGTGCCTTTCGTTGAAAGCGTTATTACGTTTTATACGGCCATTAACGAAATAAAAACCTC
>CAZZDI010000042.1:15449-17210 GCA_964653155.1 uncultured Flavobacteriaceae bacterium
CTTTCGTTGAAAGCGTTATTACGTTTTATACGGCCATTAACGAAATAAAAACCTCGTTTTTTAAAGGACTTTTGGGCGGAAAAAAATCGAATGAGCAATTGGAAGATATCATCCATAAGCGTATTCAAATAGATGCTAATGTACTTACCAAAAACTTCAATTATTTCATTATAAATGCCTTGTTGTACGTTGATGTTTTGGCGTATATGGAATATTTAAAAAATGAAAACATCAGTATAGAGTACATTAAAAATTTGGAAGCATCGATAGTAGCTATTTCGTTAGATGTTTTAAACACAAAAGCTGTAAAAAACCAGTACGATGACAGTTTGGTAAAATTGTTCGAATCTTCGCTTCGGTATAACGAAAACAAACATATTACATACAAAAAAGCAACAAAGCACCTAAAATTACCACAAGAAAAATACTATATATTGGATATTTCGTGCATGGCCACTTGGAGCGACCAAATGATTGATGCTAAGGAGGAGCAGTTTTTAGAAAAATTGGGAAAAGATTTGAATTTGAGCCTTTCCCGAATACACCAATCCATAAAAACGGTCAATCATTTTTACACTACCCATAAAGATAATATTGCACTATTGAGTTCTAAAAATATTGTACAGAGTTTTTACAACAACTCCAGCAAAATGGTGTATAAACTCATTAGAAGGAATAGCAAACGTTTGTACCGCGAGCTTCGCGATAGCAAAGAGTTGATGGTGCTGCTAACCCAATCTACCGTTCGGGATTTAACCCCGGCCGAACAAAAAAAAGTGCAGGAACAGCTTTTGGATATTTTTAAATCCATCCCCAGTTTGGCTATTTTTTTACTGCCCGGAGGTGCCATATTGCTACCTTTAGTTGTGAAATTTATTCCTAAATTATTGCCCTCAGCCTTCGACGAAAACAGAATTGAAGAATAAAAACAGCCGTTGTTAATCTTTTTTCCAGTAGATTTACGCAACTACTAACTTAAAGACAACTATAAATGGCATCATACACTGTTGAAGAAATTAATAACCTGTTAAAGGGTGAATTAGTCGGAAATACCACCCAAAAGATTGAAGGGCCCGAGCAACTTCGAAAAGCAAAACCGCATCACATTACGTTTATTGGTAGTACCAAATACCTAAAATATTGGGATGAATCGGAAGCCAGTGCCGTACTGGTCAATGATAACTTGTCGTTAGAGCCTGGTGAAAACCGAGCTGTGATAAAAGTAAAAAATGCCGATTTGGCTATGGCCAAAGTGTTGGAACTTTTCAATCCACCAGCACCGGTATTTGAAAGTGATATTCACCCCACGGCGGTAATCCACGACACGGCAAAAATTGGCGAAGGCTGTAAAATTGGAGCCAACTGCTACGTGGGTAAAGACGTTGTACTTGGCAACGGCGTGGTGTTGTATCCCAATGTTTGCGTTTTTGACGAAACCATAATTGGCGATAATACCGTAGCGTGGTCGGGAACCGTAATTCGTGAGCGTTGCATTATTGGCAGTCACTGTATTTTCCACACCAATGTAAGTATTGGTGCCGATGGTTTTGGTTACAGGCCTAGCGACGACGGTCGAGGTTTGGTAAAAATTCCACAAATAGGAAATGTAATTATTGGACACCATGTTGAAATTGGCGCTAACTCTTGTGTGGATCGCGCTAAGTTCAGCTCAACCATCATTGGCGATGGCAGTAAGATTGATAATTTGGTGCAAATAGGCCACAACAGCGTTATGGGGCGTTCGTGTATTATGGCGGGGCA
>CAZZDI010000043.1:0-2984 GCA_964653155.1 uncultured Flavobacteriaceae bacterium
GTTTTAACCAAAACACTTGCAAAATCGAACCCATCTGCAATTGTGGTTGCATAGTAGTTTGCAACGCCCGGAATAATCTCCGTAGGCTGTACCACATAAGGAATCGATTTTTTAACCGGCCCCTCACACGCCGCTAATGAAGCAGCTGCGGTACTAAAACCAACATACTTTAAGAAATCGCGACGAGTGGTTGACGTAGTTTCTAACGTATCTTTATCTCCTAAAAATTCATCAGTAGGGATTTCGTTAACAAACTCGTTTTGTTTTAGCGTCTCAACAATAGAGCTATTTTCGTTCAGCTCTTCAACACTTTTCCAGTATTTCTTGTTTGATGACATATGATATAATTGAATTACTTCTTGTTAATTTTATTAATAGTGGCACTTACCACATTCCAAACCACCCATTTGAGCCGCTGTTAACTCCTCAACTCCATACTTTTTGGAAAGCTCTGCGTGAATTTTCTCGTAGTACGCATTGTCTTTAACATCTACGTTTGTAGTTCTGTGACAATCTATACACCATCCCATTGTTAATGGCGCATGTTGATACATTATTTCCATCTCCTCAACAGGACCATGGCAAGTTTGGCACTCTAGACCTGCAACAGTTACGTGCTGCGAATGGTTAAAATAAGCGAAATCCGGCAAGTTATGAATCCTTACCCATTTTACAGGCTGAGACTCACCAGTGTATTTCTGGTCGGCATCACTCCATCCAGCAGCAGCATATAGCTTCTGGATCTCACCATCGTAGAATTCTTTTGAATACTCTGGCGAAGTTTCCCCATTATACTCATAAACAGATTTATGGCAGTTCATACAAACATTTAACGAAGGAATACCGGAAGTTTTACTCACTCTAGCCGAAGAGTGGCAATATTTACAATCTATACCATTATCGCCCGCGTGGATTTTATGCGAAAAGTGGATAGGCTGCACCGGCTGATATCCTTGATCTACACCAACCTGCATAAAGTAGCCGTAAACATAATAAGCACTGGCCAACAGAAAGAAAATGGACACCACAATCATTAAGAACTGGTTTTGCAAAAAAGCTTTCCAAAGTGGCGTTCTGCCCGTTTCCTCCGGCAATTCAATATCTTGCGCAGAAGCAAAACGGCGCAAGGTTTTATTTACCAGATAAAGTCCCAGAGCCAAAAGAACAAACAAAATGGCCAACGCCCCTAAAATAATTTCGTTAGAAATCCCGCCAGAAGTCGCCGGTGCTTGAGTTGCTACTGCACCTGCTCCAGCAACACCTTCTGCAGGAGCCGCTTTTTCCTCAGCGGTGTAAGCTAAAATATTATCAATATCCTCATCAGACAATTGGGGAAACGCCGTCATGGCGGCACCACTATATTCGTTGTAAATCTTATTTGCATAAGAATCACCAGACTTTACCATTCCAGCACTATTTCTTATCCAAGCGTAAAGCCAATCCCGATCCAACCCTTGCTCATCAGCCAAACGGGCCTCGATATGGCGTAAGGCCGGACCTGTCATTTTTTTATCCAATTGGTGACAGGCTGCACAATTGGCATTGAATAAAGATTTTCCTTTTGCTGGATCCCCATCTTGGGCTGAAAGAGTGGTTGTAAACGCTAGTAAAACCATTAAGCCTAAACGAAGAATGTTTGCGCTCAATTTACGGTGAATCACCTTTTCCATATTGTTGGTTATGTTAACTTCTAAACTTTGGTATGATTTTTTCATTTGTTAAAACAAAAAAATACAGTTAAAAAAATCTGTCGCAAAAGTAATATTAAAAGTCCATTTTAGAAATGTTACTGTGGCGTTAATTGGTAATTTAGAGCAATTCTAAATAATAAAAAGGCACGCTTTTTAGTTAATAACACATACCTTTGTGAAAAATATTTAAAAATAAAACCATTGAATTTGAAAATTAGCATTTTAAGTATTCTTGTTTTTATGTTGGGCTCCACTTTCGGGTTTTCGCAACAAGGAAATATCGAAATTAACCATGACAAAAAAATAGACGTTTTGTTAAATTTGGTCAAGGACATGAACAAAAACGACAAGGATTCAGACCGATATAAAATACAAATCTACTCTGGAAATCGTTCAGGAGCACAAAATGCCCAAAATGAATTTGGTGAAGCTTATGCCAATTGGAATGCCTCAATGCAATACGAAACGCCAAATTTTAAAATATGGGCCGGCAACTTTAGAACACGATTGGAAGCTGACAGAGCTTTACAGCAAATCAAAAAAAAGTTTCCGAGTGCTTTTATATTCAAGCCAAAAAAATAAAAAGGGCAAACTCAATACAGGGGCGTTAAGTAAATCAACTTACGCCCCTTTTTTTTTGCTCGATGTTAATTGACCATTATCTGCTTAAACAAAAGGCCGCCGCGGGTTTCTATCTTTAGAAAATACAATCCCGGTTTTAAATGTGACACATCTAGCTGTTTTAAATTTCCAGCCTTCTGTTTCACCCTTTTTCCTTGCAAATCGAAAACAACCAACTTTTTTATGGTCAATTCCGTTTTAATTTGAACTAAATGATTTGCAGGCAACGGATATACAGTAACCACATTGCTATTAAAAATCGATAGTGCCGAAAGCTCTTCATCCTGAACATCGCCAGTTAAAATAGCATTTGATACACTTAAATCTCCGCCACATTCACTTTGCGTTACACTACCGTTCTCTTTCCAAGTCCCCAAAATTAAACTAGGTGGATTGGGGCTCGATGTTGAAGCATTAGTGTAGATAACATAAGATTCAGCAAAATCGCCATTGCCTTGATCTGCAATAAATTCCCATACGCTGTTGGCATCATTCCATTGAATTTTAAATTCGCATGTACCAATCCCTCCGCAGGTTTGTTCGCCATCAACGGGAATGGTCGTGTAAACATTTCTGCCCGTAGCATCGGTTTCAATATAACTGAACACATAATCTTTATTTTCGAACAAATTATGGCATCCGTTGAAAGTTATTTGCCCAAAAACATTACAG
>CAZZDI010000043.1:3084-17165 GCA_964653155.1 uncultured Flavobacteriaceae bacterium
ATTTTCGAACAAATTATGGCATCCGTTGAAAGTTATTTGCCCAAAAACATTACAGCTCCACATCAATAAAAGCACTATTTGAATAAATATTTTCATGGCCTATTAGTTTCGCGAAGGAAAAATACCTTGAAGGCAAATAATATAATTTACCGTTCCATAGGGCTGAACATTGTTTACAGGCTGACCGCCTCCAGAATCCCCAATCATACCAGCACCCATATTAGCATTGGGCGCAGCATCAGAGTACTCTTTATCCAGTACTTTGGTTCCTGCCGGCAGGTTTCCGCTAGGCACAGATTGGTTGCCATCTTCAGCCACGGCATTGACTGCATGAGAATGCGATGGCATTTGCGCAATAGTTAATGTATTGGTTTCGGTACCGCCTTTACTTCCTTGCACATAGTTACTAAGTCCAGGACCATTACCCGGATGGATAGCCACGCGCCCTCTCAAATCGGGGAGCGCAAAAGTGGTTCGGCCATCGCCGCCATAGGTGGTGCCCAGAATGGAAAACAAAGCTTGATTTTGCGCTATTGGGAGCAATTGCCCATCGCATAACGCCCAACTTCTTGGCGCAAAATTTCCGGCAAACATCCGTATTTCGCCAATAAAACCCTCTTGGGCGTTCAATTGGAAACTAAAAACAAAGCAAAGTAGAAAGAACCCGATCGTAATTCTTTTTTTCATAATGATAGATTTATAATTAATAGCTTACTTAAAGATAGGCAAAAAAAAAGCACTTATCGATTGACAAGTGCTTTAAATGAATTATTTAAACTTTATTTAAGTTTCTTTTTAACTTCAACCTCATGGAAAGCTTCAATTATATCGCCCTCTTTCACGTCGTTATAGTTTTTAATCTGCATACCGCAATCGTATCCTTTGGAAACTTCCTTCACATCGTCTTTAAATCGTTTCAACGAAGCTAATTCTCCAGTATGAACCACAACGCCGTCACGTATTAAACGCACGCCAGAGTTTCTTAATATTTTTCCATTGGTTACCATACAACCCGCAATCGTACCAATTTTAGATACTTTGAAGGTTTCCCTGATTTCTGCGGTACCCGTAACCTCTTCTTTAAGCTCTGGAGACAACATGCCTTCCATGGCATCTTTAAGATCGTTAATGGCATCGTAGATGATCGAGTATGTTCTAATATCGATTTCTTCTTTATCTGCAATAGATCTTGCGTTACCCACAGGTCGCACATTAAACCCGATAATAATCGCATCGGAAGCCGTTGCCAATAACACATCACTTTCGGTAATGGCACCTACTCCTTTATGGATGATATTGACGTGGATTTCTTCAGTAGAAAGTTTTTGGAACGAATCGGTTAACGCTTCCACAGAACCATCCACATCACCTTTTAGGATAATGTTCAACTCTTGGAAATCGCCCAATGCGATACGGCGACCAATTTCATCAAGCGTAATGTGGCGTTGCGTTCTTACAGACTGCTCACGTTGCAATTGTGCACGCTTGGCTGCAATTTGTTTTGCTTCGCGTTCGTCTTCAAATACGTTGAATTTATCGCCCGCTTGAGGTGCGCCATCCAAACCTAGTATGGAAACCGGAGTTGATGGGCCTGCGGCTGAAATATCATGGCCACGCTCATCGTGCATCGCCTTTACTTTTCCACTGTGCTGACCTGCCAATACATAATCGCCTACTCGCAGAGTACCTGCTTGCACCAAAATGGTTGATACGTACCCACGACCTTTATCTAAATAAGCTTCAACCACAGTACCTAAGGCTGGTTTATTTGGATTGGCTTTAAGCTCTAACAATTCTGCTTCAAGCAATACTTTTTCTAGAAGTTCATTAACCCCTGTTCCAAATTTAGCCGAAATATCGTGCGACTGTATTTTTCCGCCCCAATCTTCTACCAAAAGGTTCATATTGGCCAGGCCTTCTTTAATCTTATCAGGGTTGGCACTAGGTTTATCTATTTTGTTGATAGCAAATACAATGGGCACTCCTGCTGCCTGGGCATGTGCAATAGCTTCTTTGGTCTGCGGCATGATATCGTCATCGGCTGCTGCTACAATAATGGCAATATCTGTTATTTGCGCACCACGAGCACGCATGGCCGTAAAGGCTTCGTGACCTGGTGTATCTAAAAAGGCTATTTTCTGACCATTTTCCAGAGTTACACCGTAGGCACCAATATGCTGGGTAATTCCACCGGACTCGCCAGCAATTACGTTTTCCTCACGGATATAATCCAGAAGCGATGTTTTACCATGATCTACGTGCCCCATTACCGTAACAATTGGCGCACGCAATTGTAAATCTTCGGGTTTATCTTCAACCTCTTCAATAGATTCTTCAATATCGGCCGTTACAAACTCTACTTTGTAACCAAACTCTTCAGCAACAATCGATAGGGTTTCGGCATCCAAACGTTGGTTCATGGTCACCATCATCCCTAATGACATACAAGCCGAAATGATCTGTGTTACGCCAACATCCATCATGGTGGCCACCTCGCTTGCCGTAACAAACTCGGTTACTTTTAGGATTTTGCTTTCTGCAGCCTCCATTTGCTGATCTAGCTCAGATTGTTCTCTGTGCTGATCACGTTTATCTCTTCTGTACTTGGCACCCTTACCTTTACTGGATTTTCCTTGAAGTTTTTCAAGTGTTTCGCGCACTTGTTTTTTTACATCTTCTTCGCTAGGCTCTTCTTTTACAACGTTTCTTCTTCCTTTGCCTTTATTGAAGCGGTCGTTTCCGCCCCCTCTGTTACCGCCTCTATTATCTTGTGGGCCTCCTCCGGCCTTACTGATTCTTCGGCGTTTTCTTTTTCCTGAGGCAGAATCTCCAGGTTTTTGATCGGTTTTTTTATCCTCTTTCTTTTTCTTGGGTTTATTAAATTGCGACAAGTCAATTTTATCACCCGCAATTTTAGGCCCGGTAAGTTTTTGGTACTGTGTTTTTACTTTTTCTTCAGGAACCACCAACTCGCCATCAATCAACACTCTTTTGAGTTGCTCTTTGGCCGGTTTTTCTTCTGGCTTTTCCTCTTTTTTCTCTTCTTTTGGAGCGGGAGCAACTGGTTTTTCTTCTGTTTTAGGCTTAACCTCTTTAGGCTCCTCCTTTTTGGCTACGGGTGGTTTTTCAACTGCTTTTTCTTCTTTTGGAGCAGCTGGTTTTTCTTCGACCTTTTTAGGTTCTAGATCGATCTTGCCAACGGTTTTAGGGCCCGATAAGGTTTTTGATGCCTTTACAACTTCTTCTTGTTTGGCTTTTTCTTTGGCTTCTTCTTTGGCTTCTTCTTCTTTTTGCTTGGCCTCCAATTCCTGTTCGCGCTTAATGCGTAAATCTTCTTTTTCCTTTTGCTTAGCCTCGCTTACTTTTTGCGACTTCATTTTCTTGTTGGCGTCGGTCTCAAACTCATCGGAAAGAACGTTGTAGGTTTCTTCTGAGATTTTGGTCGTTGGACGCTTCTCTATCTCGATGCCTTTTGAATCTAAAAATTCAACGGCCCGATCTAGTGAAATGTTCAGTTCGCGTAATACTTTATTTAATCTAATTGTTTCAGCCATAATTGCCTTTAAAATACTCAAATATATATATAATGCCATTATAATGGCACAAAGTTGTGCAAATCTGCACTATTTTTATTATTCTTCAAATTCTTCCCTAAGAATTCTGATAACTTCGTTGATGGTTTCCTCCTCTAGATCGGTTCTTTTCACCAAATCGTTAACATCTTGCTCCAACACACTTTTTGCTGTATCCATTCCTGCCTTGCTGAATTCCTCGATAATCCATCCTTCAATTTCATCAGAGAATTCTCTTAACTCTACATCTTCTTCGGCACCCTCCCTGAACACATCGATTTCGTAACCGGTTAATTGACCGGCCAAACGAATGTTATGTCCGCCGCGGCCAATGGCTTTACTTACCTCTTCTGGCTTTAAAATTACCTCGGCACGCTTAGTTTCTTCATCAATTTTTATTGATGTTACCCTGGCTGGGCTAAGCGCACGTGTAATGTATAGCTGCAAGTTATTGGTATAGTTGATCACATCAATGTTTTCGTTGCCCAACTCGCGTACGATACCGTGGATTCTTGAGCCTTTCATACCTACACAGGCACCAACGGGATCAATTCTATCGTCATAAGAATCTACGGCTACTTTTGCTTTTTCGCCTGGAATTCTCACTACATTTTTTATGGTAATCAAGCCATCAAACACCTCTGGAATTTCCTGTTCGAACAGTTTTTCAAGAAATACGGGCGAGCTTCTGGACATGATAATGGCTGGCTTGGCACCTTTTAATTCCACACTGTCGATTACCCCGCGAACGTTGTCGCCTTTTCTAAAGAAATCAGACGGGATTTGTTTGTCTTTTGGAAGTACGATTTCGTTGCCTTCGTCATCCAACAAAATTACGGCCCTATGGCGGATATGGTGTACCTCGGCCGTATAAATTTCGCCTACTAAATCTTTAAATTGTTTGTAGATAATGGTATTGTCGTGCTCGTGGATTTTCGAAATTAGGTTTTGGCGCAACGCTAAAATGGCGCGTCTTCCTAGATCGACCAATTTTACTTCTTCAGATACATCTTCGCCAACCTCGAAATCGGGCTCGATTTTTCGCGCTTCAGAAAGAGATATTTCTTGGTTTTCGTCCTCTACCTCTCCGTCGGCAACTACAATCCTATTTCTCCATATTTCTAAATCCCCTTTATCTGGGTTAACAATAATATCAAAATTATCATCATCTCCAAATTTCTTCTTAAGGGCACTTCTAAATACTTCTTCCAAAATAGCCATTAACGTTACTCTGTCAATTAGCTTATCGTCTTTGAATTCTGAAAAAGATTCAATTAACGCGACATTTTCCATATCTCTTTTAAATTAAAATTTAATCATAACTTTTGCTTCTACAATATCTTCATAAGGAATATTGGCTTCCTTTTTTACGGTGGTTTTGCCTTTGCCAACGGGCTTAGGCTCCCTAACCTTCCATTCCAATTTTATACTTTTATCGTCTGCTTCGGCAAGCACCCCTTCCATATTTTCTGAATGGGTTTTTACCTGAAGCGTTCGACTTATATTTTTTTTATACTGACGTTGGTGTACCAATGGCGAGGCTGCTCCGGCCGACATCACTTCCAATGAAAAATCTTCCTCCTCACGATCCAGGTTATGCTCTATGGCGCGGCTTACAAAAATACAATCGTCAACCAAAACACCGTTATCGCCATCAATAACCACTTTTATGTGATTGGCCGGCGAAATGCCCAAATCTATCAAAAACAAATCTTGGCGTTCCGTCAATGCGGCATCGAGCAATTCTGTAACCTTCGTTTTAAACATTTTTTAGTATAAAAAGAGGGGACTTTTTGTCCCCTCATAATCTTTAATTTCGTCTTTCAATGGTGCAAATATATAATATTTTATTGATTTTTAAAGGAATATTTCATAAATTTAAATACAGTTGACTCAATAAAACACGAACTAAACACACCCTAAACTAATGAAAAAACTACTGGTTCCCACCGATTTTTCTGAACAAGCCGAAAACGCCCTAAAAGTGGCTGCACAAATCGCAAAAAAACACAATTGTGAAATTTACTTGCTCCACATGCTGGAAATCCCCTTGCAGGAAGTCGATCCTTTAGGCACACAAAGTGCTTTGCCCGAAGCCATGTTTTTTATGAAACTGGCGCACAAAAAGTTTGAAACGCTCATGAAAAAGAACTATTTAGACGGCCTAACGGTACACGAAACGGTCGATTTTCAAGAAATTTTCAAGGGTATTTTCCATGTGTGCAAAAAGCACGACATCGATTTGATTGTAATGGGATCGAACGGCGTTAGCGGACTGCGCGAAATGCTGATTGGCAGTAATACCGAAAAAGTGGTTCGAACCTCTGAAACCCCGGTTTTGGTGGTTAAAAAAGAACATCCCATTTTTAATGTTGGACATTTTGTTTTCGCTTCGGATTTTGAAGATGAAAGTCAGGACGCGTTTAAAAAAGCCATGGATTTCGCCGATATGTTTGGCGCCAAATTGCACCTGCTCTTGGTGAACACACCCAATATGTTTATTACCACCGAGGAGGCGAACCAACGGATGGAAAGCTATGAAAAACTATTGAGCGACAAACCCCACTCTTTAAATATTTACAACGATTTAAGTGTTGAAAAAGGCATCATGAATTTTGCCGAATCCATTAAGGCCGACATTATTGGCATGAGCACCCACGGCCGCCAAGGGCTTTCGCATTTTTTTAATGGCAGCATCAGTGAAGATTTAGTAAACCACGCCAAACGTCCGGTGATCACTTTTAAGATTTAGGGAGCTTATTTCACCAAAACCCCTTTTACTTTCATTAAAGGAATGGGCTGCAACGCCTTTTCGTTAATGGTATTTTTTCTGAACAAATAGGTTTTATCGAACATTTGGTTGCCTTCAAAAAAGGATACTTTAAATTGATTGTTTAAAGCAAAGAGTTCTTCCTGCATCAATTCGATTTTGGCATAGCTTTTTGCGGGAAGTTTATCGAGTTTTTTCCGAAAGGTGGACGTGATTTTATCGCCTGCATAACCGTTGGTTACAATCAGCACCACTTCCAAATCCACGGTTTTATCATTAATGATGTAAGCGTTCCAATCTTGGGTTTTATAAATAGCGTTGTACTCGTTTACCACGGCTACGTAAACGCCTTCAACTTTTGGAATGTCAATATCTTTTTTCACAGGTTTAATTTTCTTAATGCTCGTTTCGTGCTGCAAAAATAGGAAACTATTCAAAATAAGGATTCGAATAATTGGGTTTGGTAATGCCCCGTAAACTGAAAACAATAAAATGGTTTAGCAAATCTTTGTTGGAATACACATCGAACAGGTTGTTACGCACAAAAGCGACTTCTTCAAACCGTTTAAAATACAAATCGCAGAACAAATCTAAATTCACCCCCTCCAATAAAATGTCTTTTTCTTTTGCCGCTTTCAATAGGCTGTAAACCCGCTCTTTTACAAAATTATCACGAAAATCGTCAAACACTTTGTTGGCCGACGGATAGTATTTTTTGAGTCCGAAAATAAAGGAAGGCTTAAAATATTTTAGGTGCTCAAAGGCCTTTTGGTACATTAAAACAATACTTGCAATAGGATCTGCTTCTTCCTTTATTAAACCTTCAAGATCTTGATTGTACTCGTCGATTAAGTACCGAATACTGGCCACCACCAAATCTTCTTTGCTGGAAAAGTGCCTGTAAATCGTTTTTTTAGAAATACCCAATAGGGCAGCGAGCTCATCCATGGTGAACCGTTTGCTGCCGAATTGGGTAAATTTCTCGGCTGCGAACGCAATAATGTGTTCTCTGCCAATCATAAACAAACTAACCTAACATTAAATATTTTCTAACTTACAGGAATAGACAACAACGGGATATTTAACCCCGAAGCCATTACTCGCGTTTTACTTTTGTGCACTATTGATTCCCAGAAACCATATTGCTTGGGTATCATAACCAACAAATCGGAACTCGCTTCTACAATTTCCCTTTCTATGGCTTTAATCACCGTATCTGAATTTACTTTTTTATATAAATGCACTACATTTTCCAATCCGGCATCGATAGTTTCATAAATTTCTTCGTTTGCCTGGAGTTCATCAACCACCTTTTCAACATAAAACACGGTTACCTCAGATTTGAGCCTCAATGCCAGTTGCTTTAATTTCACTAATATTCGCAGTGGCACGGCTTCCATCAAATCGCACGCGAACAGAATTTTTTTAACACCGGTAAACCGAGCGTTTATGGGAACGGCCAATACCGGGAATTTTTTCATACTGATTAATGTGGTTGTGGGATTTCCCAGCAAGTTTTGCTCCATGGACTTGGCCGACATGCCCATTACCAAAAAGCGCGCACTATGCAATTCCATTAAAGATTCGAGCTCCCGTTCAAAATCTACATAACGGCATTCGTATGTTACAACGATACCAAAATCTTCAGATAATTTTAAAGCCTGTTCCTTCAGTTTGTCCTTGCTTATTTCAATTAGCCGGTCCATCGATTCTGCAGTGAGGCGCGCATTCGATGCATGCAAAGGCAACCTAAATGCGTTAAAAAGCACTAACCTGGCATTAAATTCGCGTGCCAGAGCGGCCGAATAAAGCACTGCATTATTAGATGTTTTTGAAAAATTTGTAGCTACCAATATGGCTTCCATGTTCAAGTTTGATTATGCTTTTTATTTTAAATATTATTTCCATCCGCCACCTAGGGCTTCGTATAAATTAACAACACTCAACAACTGGTTCAATTTATTGTCTATCATATTAAGTTCGGCACTTAATGCGCTTTGCCTGGCCGTTAATAAGTCTAAATAATTGGCATAGCCGTTCTTTAACAATTCCTCAGAATTAACCTCGGCATTTCGTAATGCCTCTACCTCTTTTTCTCTGTACTCGAACTTTTCGGTTTCGGCATGGTAATCAAACAATGCATTCGAGACTTCGTTTCCTGCCGTCAGCAATGTTTTCTTAAAGCTTAACAATGCTTGTTCTTGCTGAGCTTTTGCTACTTCATGCTGTGTTTTTATGGCTCGCTTGTTAAAAATAGGCTGAGCTAAACCGCCCACTAAATTGGCGAATAACGAATTGGTACTGAACAGCTCATCAAACTCTAAACTTTGAAAACCACCAGTAGCGGTAAGGGTTAACGACGGATAAAAATTGCTTCGAGCCACATTGGTCATTTCAAACGCGTTAATCAATCCGTACTCGGCAGCCATAACATCGGGCCTGTTGCGCAACAAAGTTGCCGGAACGCCCAATTTAATATCGGCATTCAACTGCTGGCTATCTAAAGCACTGCGTTCAATAACCACAGCCGGTCTGCCCAAAAGCAAGCTTAATGTGTTTTCGGTTTTAAAAATTGCCGCTTCCAGTTCTACTTTTAGGGCTTTGGCGTTGTTGTATTGTGCAATATTCTGATCGACCGCGACCTGATTAACTTGCCCTGCATTTTTTAATTCCTTTATTGTGGAAACACTGCTCTCTCTGGTTGCGATTGTTTTATTGGTAATATCCAATTGCGCATCTAGAGCCACTAATTGATAATAGGTTGATGCAATGGCCGAAACCAGCTGTGTTTTTACCGCTTGGTGTGCTGCTACACTTTGCAAATAACCGGCTTCTCCAGCACGTTTGTTGCTTCGTATTTTACCCCAAATATCGGCTTCCCAAGATAGGTTTGCCGTAAGTTCGTACTGCTGTAGGCTTCCGTTGAAAAATGAGCCAAACTGACTGTTTTGAGACAGTTCTTGGTGCGTCATTTGTGCGTTGGCTCCCAAACTTGGCAAATAACCCGCTTTACCCTGTTTCATGTAAGCTTCGGCAGCCGCCATTTGTTGAAGTGCCACACGGATATCGAGATTGCTTTGAAGACCTTCTTCAATATATTGCTTCAAATGCGAGTCTGTAAACATATCTTTCCACGACACTTCGGCCATAGATACGCTATCTTGCGGCAAGTTATCGGTACGGTACAGATGTTCTGTTTCCTCCAACGTGGGTCGCGAATATTCTTTCGCCACAAAACAGCTCTGGAAAGTGGCAGCCATAACTACCACCAATAATGTTTTATTTATAATTGAATTCATATTTAAGCTTCTTTAGTTTCAACAACTGGTTTACTTGATACTTTTTCCTGCAACCATTGGAAAAGGATGAACAAGATAGGAATTACAAACACTCCTAAAATGGTTCCTATCAACATACCACCGGCAGCTCCCGTACCAATAGAGTTGTTTCCTTCGGCACCGACACCTTTTGCCAACACCAATGGCATCAATCCCAAAATAAAGGCAAAAGACGTCATTAAAATAGGTCGCAAACGCGCCTTAGCCCCATGAATGGCCGCATCGACCAAACTTTCGCCACGGCGGCGGCGTTGAATGGCAAACTCTACAATAAGAATGGCATTTTTGGCCAACAGCCCCACCAACATAATCAAGGCTATTTGGAAATATATGTTGTTCTCTAAGCCCATAATTTTGGTTGAGAAAAATGCACCAAACACACCCAGCGGCAGCGAAAAAATAACCGACAACGGCAACAAATAGCTTTCGTACTGTGCGGCCAACAAGAAATAAACAAACACAATTACCAATATAAAAATAACAACGGTTTGGTTTCCTGCACTCACCTCTTCTCGCGATAAGCCCGAGTAGGCTACATCGTAATTACTGGGCAGGTTTTTAATTTCTTCCTGAACCACGGCAATCGCATCACCGGTACTGAATCCTGGATTGGATGCCCCACTAATTTTTGCCGAATTATAAAGGTTGAAACGAGTTACCGATTGCGGGCCGTACACACGTTTTAAACTTACAAATTGCGTAATTGGCGCCATGTCTCCACTACCTGTTTTTACATATAACTGGTTTAATGAATTGGCATCGCTCCTATCTTCTGGTTGTGCCTGTACGTACACTCGGTATTGCTTACCGAAACGCGCAAAATCTGCCGCATAAACCCCGCCAATATAGCCTTGCAAGGTCGAGAAAATACTACTTACCGAAACTCCATATTTTTTGGCCAATGGTACATCGATATCCATTTCGTATTGTGGATATTTAGTATTGAACGACGACTGGCCGTACTGGATTTCTGGGTGTTTCATTAAATTGCCAATAAACTGTTGGGTGGCTGCATCTAAATCTTCAAAACTCCCTCCAGATTTATCCATTAAATTCACTTCAAAACCACCTGAAAGTCCGAATCCGGGAATACTTGGCGGTGCAAAGAAAATAACATTGGCATCTGGAATGGTGGCTGCAATCCCGAAGAGCTTGCCTACAATAGCATTTGATGACAAATCATCGGTTTCCCTTTGATCCCAATCATCCAACTTCACAAAACCTAATCCGTAGTTGGTTCCTGCACCACTAATCAAACTTCTACCGTTAATTACCGTTACGCCTCGAACTCCAGGTATCTGGCTAGCCTTTTCGTACAGCTCTTGGGTTACTACATGGGTTCTATCCATAGAGGCACCAGCAGGCAATTCTACGTTCATAAAAATAATACCACGGTCTTCGTTAGGCACAAATCCTGTTGGCGTTGTGCTTGCCGCCCACCAAATACCAACTCCAGAAAGCACCAACAAGGCACCGGTTATCCATTTGTTTTTATACAAAAAGGACAATGATTTTCCGTAGCGCTCGGTGGTAGCGTTAAATCCAGCATTGAATTTATCGTAAAACTTCTGCAAGAAGCTCTTGTTACTGTGCTCGTGCTCGTCGTGCCCCTTCAAAAACAAGGCACATAACGCCGGGCTCAAGGTTAATGCGTTAACGGCCGAAATTAAGATCGCTACAATTAAGGTAACCCCAAATTGCTCGTAAAATACACCGGTTGGCCCTTGAATAAAAGTTACAGGTATAAATACCGCCGCCATCACCAAGGTAATTGAGATAATAGCTCCTGATATTTCGTGCATGGCTTCCAGGGTAGCTGTTTTGGCATTTTTTGCGCCTTCATCTATCTTGGCGTGCACCGCTTCAACCACAACAATCGCATCATCAACTACAATACCAATGGCCAGCACCAAAGCGAACAAGGTTAGTAGGTTGATGGAATACCCAAATAAATTGAGGAAGAAAAAGGTACCCACAATAGATACCGGAACGGCAATGGCAGGAATTAAAGTTGAACGGAAATCTTGGAGAAAAATAAATACCACCAAGAACACCAAAAGGAATGCCTCCACCAAAGTGTTCCTTACTTTGTTCATAGAAGCGGTAAGGAAATTATTGGTATCGTAATTGATTTCGTAATCTATCCCATCTGGAAAATCTTGAGATAAACGGTTTAATTCCGATTTAATATTTTCAATAATTTCTTGTGCGTTCGATCCCGCCGTTTGGTAAATACCCATATTCACGCTCGGGTGGCCTTCAGTAAACCCGTACGAATCGTACCCTTGGGCATCCAATTCAATTTTGGCCACATCTTTTAAGCGGAGATATTCGCCATTGTCCAAAGCCTTAATAATAATGTCTTCGTATTGCTTTTCGGTTTTAAACCGTCCACTGTACTTGATGTTATATGAAAACGCTTGCCCGTCGTTTTGCCCCAAAGAACCTGCCGACGCCTCTAAACTTTGCTCTCTTAATGCTGCTGTTACCTCTGAAGGCACCAAGTTATAAGCCGCTAGTTTTTCTGGTTTTAACCAAACACGCATCGCATAATCCTGATTTGAAAATACGTTTACGTTACCCACACCATTTACCCTTTGCAAAGCAGGTATTACATTAATTTTTAAGTAATTCTGAACAAAGGTAGCATTGTAATCTTCGCTTTCTGAATACACCGACAAGAACATCAAGGCCGATGTTTGCTGCTTTTGCGTGGTAACCCCAGTTTGGATTACCTCTTGCGGCAATAACGGATTGGCTCGTGCTACACGGTTTTGTACGTTTACCGCCGCAATATCTGGATCCATTTCCTGATCAAAATACACGGTGATGTTTGCCGTACCGTTGTTGGCGGCCGAAGAGGTCATGTACGTCATTCCCTCTACCCCGTTAATCTGCTCTTCTATAGGAATGATAACACTCTCCAAAATGGTTTCTGCACTGGCACCTGGGTAAGTGGCATTTACCTGAATGGTTGGTGGCGCAATGTCTGGGTACTGTTCAACAGGTAATGTTGTATA
The DNA here is from genome assembly GCA_964653155.1 of uncultured Flavobacteriaceae bacterium. GTDB lineage: Bacteria > Bacteroidota > Bacteroidia > Flavobacteriales > Flavobacteriaceae > Flavisericum. The sequence continues at coordinate 15,785 of CAZZDI010000043.1, forward strand.
TCCTAAAATACCCAAAATGACTATAATAATTGAAATAACGGTAGAAAGTACCGGTCTTTCTATAAATGTTTTTAACATAGCTTATCTTCTATCTAAAATATTATTGAAACAGCGATTTTATAGGTTTTGCAACGCTATCGAACTCTACTTTTTGCGGCTGTATTGGCATACCGTTTCTTAATTTACCTATGCCTTTTACCACAATTAGATCGCCTGTTTTTACCCCAGAACTCACAATGTAAAACAGGTCGGTTTTATCTATAACGGTTATTAAAGTTGAAGTTGCCGCATTGCCCTCGCCTACGGTGTAAACATAGGTTTGCCCTTGCTGTTCGTAAGTGGCCGATTGTGGCACTACCAAAGCATTTTTATAAGTATTCGGAACTTTTACGGTACCGCTGTTACCGTTGGTCAACAACATATTTGGGTTATCGAAAACAGCTCTAAAGCTTACCGTTCCAGTATTGGCATCAATTTGTCCAGTTACGGTTTCAATGGTTCCTTTTTGTTCGTAGGTTTGTCCGTTGGCCAATAGCAATTCCACTTTTGGGAAATTGGCAATTTTATCTTGAAGTGTTTTGCCTTCAGTTTGCTGAAGGAAATCCAAATACTCGGTTTCGTTCATTGAAAAATAAGCGAACACTCTTTCAATACTAGCCACTGTAGTTAATGGCTTTGCACTAGTAGCACTTACCAAAGACCCTTCGCGATACGGAATCGCCCCAACAAAACCATCCACCGGGCTGGTTACCGTGGCATAACCAATATTGGCCACTACACTATTGTAAGTACTTTTTGCTTGTGCCAAATTAGCTTTGGCCGTTTCTAACTGTACTTCGCTTATAATGTTTTTTTCAACCAGAGGTTTTAATTTATTTACCTCAACTTGAGCCACATTTACACGGGCTTTTGCTGCTTCGGCATCTTGGCTTAGCGATTGGGTTTCCAATTTAAACAGCACTTGTCCCTTTTTCACTTTCTGCCCTTCATCAACCAATACTTTTTGGATGTACCCAGAAACCTTGGCTCGAACCTCACTATTTATTATCCCTTCAATAGTAGTTGGGTATGCGGTATAGGCCGTTACGTTTTTTTGCGGAACAGCCGTTACAGCCAAAGGCAATGCCTGTTGCTGTTGTTGCGCTTGTTGTTGTTCTTGTTTACAGCTTGTAAAAACCAAGGCAAGCATAACAAGTATAGCAGAACTATATAGATTTGATTGTTTCATTTTTATAAATTGATTAGTGTTTATTATTGATTATAGTTTCTTTTAATTTGTTTATAGATAAAATGGCTCCATCTAAAAAATCGATATAACTGTCGTGGAAACCAAGTTCAAATTTATTTTCTTCCTCTAAGGTTTTATTTGCTTCTTCTTTAT
>CAZZDI010000044.1:0-12443 GCA_964653155.1 uncultured Flavobacteriaceae bacterium
TCGTCTGTTTGATGCTTTTGTGATGGCTTGGTTTTAAGTTGATTTTGGTGTTTTTTGTCAAAGCTGTCCGAAAGTTTTTGGAAACTTATTAATATCTTGTTTTTCAAAGCCACAAATACACGAAAAAATTGCTAAATATCACGGTTTTCTGTTTTTACGGATAACTTTTTCGTATCGGACTTCACAAATTCGTAAATTCCGCTCGGGTTTACGAAATTTGATTAATTTTGAATAATTTCAGGGGTACAGCTAAATCTGAATAGTTTGACATAATGTAGTTGTTTCATTCTGAACGCCTGTACTGAGCATCTCGACTCCGCTCGATACAGGCTTAAGTCGAAGTAAAGTGAAGAATCTATAAAAGTATAAATGATATGCTTCCTTCGTCAGCATGACATTTTATGTAGATTTAGCTATAATTGTTTGATAATCATTTTTTTTGCACATAAAATTATTCGTGTATTCGTGGCTAATTTTAAAACTTTTGGATGCTTGTGGTTTTTAGTTGGCAACAAACATATTAGAAGCCTAAAATTCATAAATGGTTACACCACTGCTTAATTTGGGTTGAATGAAGGTGCTTTTAGGAGGCATGGTCAAACCTTGGTCGGCAATAGCCTTTATCTCGTTAATGGTGGCGGGCACGAGCCCGAAGCCAACAGCAAACTCGCCGTTGTCCACTTTATATTTAATGTCCGTGAGGCTATTTTTGCCATGCAGATAATCCATGCGCGAATTGTTGCGTAAATCGGAAATGCCCAAAATAGGCTTTAATACCGTTTGGTAAAGTATTTGCGCATCCAGTGCTTCCAACGCATTTTGAAAATAATGTTGGTTTTCAAGTAACGAAAGTGCATAAAATTCACCGTCAAGATACATGCTGAATTGGTGTTTTTCCGTAGGTTTAAAAACGTCCGCACCTCGGTTTTCTATTCTGAAATACTGTTGCAATTGCTCTAAAAATGCATCTTTTGAAAGTCCGTTTAAATCTTTCACCAATCGGTTGAATTCATAAATTTTGAGCTCCGATTCTGCAATAAAAAAGCCCATAAAAAAATTATAGGGTTCGTTGCCGGTATGATTTCGGTTTTCCTGTTTTAGATTTTCAGCTAATAAATTTGATGATGCCGATCTGTGATGGCCATCGGCAATGTAAATGGCATCGATGTTTTCGAATTCTGTTGAAATTTGGCTTATAGTTGCGTTGTTTTCAATTTTCCAAAGTTGATGGGTATCTCCGTTATCGGTTGAAAACTCAAACTCGGGAGTTGTGTTTTGTGTTTCAGAAATGCTACAAGCGATTGAGGTGTTGTCAGGATAGGTCAACAAAACCGGCTCGGCATTAAACCCCACCGTTTTTAGGTAATCCTTAAACATGTTTTCGCGATGCGCAATGGTATCTTCGTGTTTTTTTATCACATTGTTTTTGTAATCTTCGGTGCTGGCGGCCGCAATAATGCCAGAAAACGATACCCCGTTACTTTTACTGATTTTGTAAACGTAGTAGCACGCTTTTTCGTCTTGTTTAAAAATGCCTTGGTTTTTAAATTCATTGTAACGGTTTTTTACCAAAGTGTAACGCTTTTTCCTTTTGATGGCGCTTTTGTGCTTGTAACTGGGGTTAACGATGTTTAAAAACGAATAGGGATTAGTGCTTAAAATATGCTCCATTTCCGTCTGGCTATAGCTTTGGTACGAACGCGAAGCTACCAATTCAACTTTTTCGGGAGTTGGTTTTACGGCTTTAAATGGGAGTACTTTGGCCATGTTTTTTAGTTGGCAGTAAGCAGTACTCAGTATTCAGTTAATGACTGCCAACTGAGTACTGCCAACTGGGACTATTTAAATTGTTTAGAAACTTTTTCGGCCTTTTTACTTTCGGAATAATCATAAAAACCTTCACCCGATTTTACGCCCAATTTACCAGCGTTAACCATATTGACCAAAAGGGGGCAGGGGGCATATTTCGGATTTTTAAAACCGTTGTACATCACATTCAAAATGGAAAGACAAACGTCCAATCCAATAAAATCGGCCAATTGCAGCGGCCCCATGGGGTGCGCCATGCCCAGTTTCATTACGGTATCAATTTCCTCTACACCAGCCACGCCATTGTACAGTGTTTCGATGGCTTCGTTGAGCATGGGCATTAAAATTCGGTTGGCCACAAACCCAGGGTAATCGTTCACTTCAACCGGGGTTTTGTCCAATTTTTTAGAAAGTTCCATGATGGTTTGGGTCACTTCGTTTGAAGTGTTGTAACCACGGATAACTTCAACCAGTTCCATAATCGGTACGGGGTTCATAAAATGCATCCCGATAACGCGCTCGGGTTTTGTGGTGGCGGCAGCAATTTGCGTAATGGAAATAGAGGAGGTATTGGTGGCCAAAATGGTGTTCTCACCACAAGTTTCGTCCAATTCCTTAAAAATACGGAGTTTTAAATTGAGGTTTTCGGTGGCCGCTTCAACCACTAAATCGGCTTTTTGTGTACCGTTTAAAATTTTGGTAAAAGTAGAAATGTTTGCCAAGGTGGACGTTTTATCGGCTTCGGTAATTTTTTCCTTGGCTACCATTCTATCCAAATTTTTGGAAATGGTGTCTATACCCCGTTTTAAAGAAGCATCGCTAACATCAATAAGGTTAACTTTAAAACCGTTTTGGGCAAAGGTATGTGCAATGCCGTTGCCCATGGTGCCTGCGCCAATAACTGCAATGTTTTTCATAGAAGTATTTTTATAAGTTGTTGGTCAAGAGTTGTTGGTCGGTAGTCAGTTTTAGACCTTTTTACCTCACATCACTATATCAAAAACTATCAATAATTTGGTTGGCAACTCTTAGTGCTTCGGTACCGTCGTGCAGGGTAACCTCGGGCGCTCGGTTGTGTTTTATGGCTTCGGCAAACGATTCCAACTCATCTAAAATGGAGTTGTTTTCGGGTATCGCTGGGTTATCAAAATAAATTTGCTTTTTTACGCCTTCGGCATTTTGGAGGATCATATCGAAATCGCCCGGATGTTCTGGGGCGTCTTTCATTTTTACCACCTCACATTTTTTGGTAAGGAAATCGACCGAAATATAGGCATCCTTTTGGAAGAAACGCGCTTTCCGCATTTTTTTGAGTGAAATTCGGCTCGCCGTAAGGTTGGCCACACAGCCGTTTTCAAATTCCAATCGGGCATTGGCAATATCGGGCGTGTCACTGATTACCGCTACGCCACTGGCCGAAATGTGCTTAATTTTCGACTTGACGATGCTCAAAATAATATCGATATCATGGATCATTAAATCCAACACCACCGGAACATCGGTGCCCCTTGGGTTGAATTCCGCCAAACGGTGGGTTTCAATAAACATGGGCGATTTAATATCGTTTTTCACCGCTAAATAAGCCGGGTTGAACCGTTCAACATGCCCTACTTGTCCGCGCAGGTTGTTTTGGGCCAAAAGGCGCCTGATTTCTTCGGCTTCCTCGACAGTGTTGGTAATGGGTTTTTCAATAAAAATGTGCTTGCCCTTGGCAATGGCTTGTTTGGCACAATCAAAATGCGATAGGGTAGGCGTAACAATATCTACCATATCTACGGCATCAATCAACGAATCTATTGAATTGAAGAATTTATAGCCAAATTCGGCTTCAATTTTTTTACCGTGTGCTTCATCGGCATCATAAAAACCAACCAGTTCGTATTTTTCAGATTGTTTAAGGAGTCTTAAATGTATTTTTCCTAAGTGCCCAGCACCAAGTACACCTGCTTTTAGCATAATTTTTACGTTTTCAACAAAAATAAGATAATTAAAACGTCAATTTAAGGAATTCACTTTAATTTTTGGCCTGTTAATTTGAAATCTAATATTATATTGAAATTGCTTTTAAGCTTTAAAATGTTTGAGTATTTTTATCGGTTCTAATACCACCAAGATTGAAAGATACATTTAAGCATAAGGGATTGCGCCAGCAATTGGTTAACGAGTTAAAGCACAAAGGCATAATGGATAAAGCGGTTTTGAATGCCATTAACAACATTCCGCGGCATTTGTTTATGGACTCGGGGTTTTTGCATTATGCTTACGTGGATAAAGCCTTTCCGATTGCGGCCGACCAAACCATTTCGCAACCCTACACGGTGGCTTTTCAAACGGAATTGCTCCAAATAAAAAAAGGCGATAAAATTTTGGAAATCGGTACGGGCAGTGGTTACCAAACGGCCGTGCTGTGCGAAATGGGCGCTAGGGTTTATAGTATTGAACGCCAAAACGAATTGTTTAAAAAAACCAGTAAGTTTTTGCCCAAATTGGGCTACCGGGCCAAAAAGCTCATTTTTGGCGATGGGTACATTGGGCTGAAAGAAGAAGCGCCTTTTGATGGTATTTTGGTTACTGCCGGAGCGCCTTATGTGCCGACACCGTTATTGAGCCAACTTAAAATTGGTGGCCGATTGGTGATTCCAGTGGGCGACGATGTGCAGGAAATGACCATGTTTACCCGCAAAGGCCCAAAAGAATTCGATAGAGAGGAGTTTGGCGAATTTAGGTTTGTGCCGCTTTTGGAGGATAAGAATTAGGGGGCAGGAAGTTGTTTTCCCATGGTTTATAGCTTACGGCAAGTACTTTTTCGGAATGGGATTTTCGTCGTTTTCCTGTGCCCACATGATGTTTACAATCCACCAGCGCGTGCCGTCGTAAAACAATTGAATGCTGTTAACGCCGCGCATCAACGGTGCTTCATCAGTATTTGAATGAAACGCTTCGTAAGTGCTGAAAACCTGCACAATATTACCAAAATGTTCTACTTTTCGGTGGATTTCCTTTTCAATGAAACCATGTTCCATCATCCATTTTTCAGATATTTTTTTGTAGTCTTTGGGGCTTAAATATCTGGTGTCGTAAACAAAATCGTCATTTAAATGCGAAACCACCATTTTGGCTTCGGGCTTAAAAAGGTAATGGAATTGTTCCCAGTTTCTCTTTTCTTCCTTTTCACCAGAAATGGAACTGTACAGCGCTTTTATGGTTTTGTTTAGGGTGTAAACGACCGTGGTGTCTAAAACCTTTTCTTTTTGTTCCTCGGTTTTTTCTTCTTTATTGGAATTGTCTTGGGCATGGATTTGTAAGCCAAAAAAAATGGCCATAAGAAGGGTTAAAGCGTATTTCATGGATTGATATTTTTTGTTTTCCTTCATCAAAAAACAAGCCATAATTATTAATTGTAGGCTTTTTTTATACGGTCTAGATTACGTTTGTTGTCGCGGTCTTTTATGGTTTCGCGCTTATCGTACAGCTTTTTGCCTTTTGCTAGGGCAACAATCAACTTGGCCAAGCCATTTTCGTTGATGAACAATCGCAACGGAATAATGGTCAGCCCCGTGTTTTGAACTTCTTTATTAAGCTTTTTCAACTCCTTTTTATTGAGGAGCAATTTGCGTTCGGCTTTTGGCCTGTGGTTGTAGTGGGTGCCGTATTTGTATTCTTCAATGGTCATGTTTACCACAAACAGTTCGCCACGGTCGTTAAACTCGCAAAAACTTTCTGCAATAGAGGCTTTACTGCTTCTAATCGATTTAATTTCGGTACCCGACAGAACAATGCCAGCGGTGTATTTGTCCAAAATTTCATATTGAAACTTAGCTTTTTTGTTCTGTATATTGATGTTTTTTTGCATGACGCACAAAACTACATAATTTCAACTGAGAAATATATAGTGTGCATTATTAATTTTTCATGGTAAAGCCCAATTTTACCGTAACCTGCCACATATCAACCTTGCCCTCTTTTATGTTTCCGCGCGTGTCGATAACCTCAAACCACCGTAGGTTTTGTACCGATTTTGAAGCTTTTTTAATGGCGTTTTCAATGGCGTCGTCGCTCGAATTGGCGGAAGTGCCTACAATTTCAATTTTTTTATAAATATGCTCATCCATGATATTTTGGTTTTTAATGGTGAACTTAAAAGATACAAAAAAATGATTTGAACTAAAAATGGAGATTTGTTAAGTTTTAATGTATTTGGATTGTCCGTTACGATTTAAAAATAAAATCATTAAGTTTTTTTTAAAATCGCTATTTCAGTCCATAAACGTTTCTTTTTTATTGTGGTACCATAAAACATTCGTATTTTTGATTTTGGTTAAAAAATAAAGAATTTCAAAATAAAAATATGAACTCATACGATGTAGCCGTTATAGGCTCTGGTCCTGGAGGTTATGTGGCAGCCATTCGTTGCGCACAATTGGGCATGAAAACGGCCATAATAGAAAAATACTCAACTTTGGGTGGCACTTGTTTAAATGTTGGCTGTATTCCCAGCAAAGCACTGTTGGATTCGTCGCACCATTACGAAGATGCCATAAAACACTTTGAAGAGCACGGTATTGAAATTCCGGGCGATGTTAAGGTGAATTTGGAAAAAATGATAGCCCGTAAACAAGCGGTGGTCGACCAAACTACTGGCGGTATTGATTTCTTAATGAAGAAAAACAATATTGATGTTTACCAAGGTTTAGGAAGTTTTAAGGACGCTACACATATTACCATCGCAGGAGAGGAAACTACCGAAATTGAAGCCAAAAACACCATTATTGCTACCGGAAGTAAGCCCTCAACTTTGCCATTTATCGACATTGATAAAGAGCGCATCATTACTTCAACAGAAGCTTTAAAACTGAAGGAAATACCAAAACACTTAATCATTATTGGTGGTGGTGTAATCGGTTTGGAACTTGGCCAGGTTTACAAACGTTTGGGCGCCGAGGTGTCTGTGGTTGAGTTTATGGACCGCATTATCCCGACTATGGATGGCGGACTTTCAAAAGAATTGAACAAAGTGCTGAAGAAACAAAAATTCAGCATTAATGTTTCCCATAAAGTCAAATCGGTAGAAAGAAAAGGTGATGAGGTTATTGTAAAAGCCGACAACAAAAAAGGTGAAGAAGTAGAATTTAAAGGCGATTACTGTTTGGTGTCTGTAGGGCGTCGCCCATACACCGATGGGTTGAATGCAGAAGCTGCTGGCGTGAAAGTGAACGACAGAGGGCAAATTGAAGTAAACGATCATTTACAAACATCGGCAACTAATATTTATGCCATTGGCGATGTAGTAAAAGGCGCGATGTTGGCACACAAAGCCGAGGAAGAAGGTGTATTTGTGGCCGAAACTTTAGCCGGACAAAAACCACATATCGATTATAATTTAATTCCGGGTGTGGTGTACACTTGGCCAGAAGTAGCTGCCGTTGGAAAAACCGAAGAGCAGTTAAAAGAAGCTGGCGTGGAATACAAATCGGGGCAATTCCCAATGCGCGCTTTAGGTCGTGCCAGAGCGAGTATGGATATTGACGGATTTGTAAAAGTATTGGCCGATAAAAATACAGATGAAATTTTAGGTGTGCACATGGTGGGTGCCCGTGCCGCCGATATGATTGCCGAAGCGGTTGTAGCGATGGAGTACAGAGCATCGGCCGAAGATATTTCGCGAATGAGCCATGCCCACCCAACCTTTACCGAAGCTATTAAAGAAGCGGCGCTTGCAGCTACTGGCGACAGAGCTTTGCATATTTAAATACTAGTGCCCAATTATTGGGATTATAATACAAAAGCGGACTTATTTAAGTCCGCTTTTTTTGTGTTTCAATATCGCATTTAAAGTTTTTGAAAAAAAAATCGACTAATATTTTAAAACACAATATTTTGGTTATAATCAGGTTGGGTTTTGTATGTTATTGGTTTTTAGATAGTAAGAGAAAGGTTTTTTAAAAGATCAAAAAAATGATTACAGAAAAAAGTTTAAAAACATAAAAATATTGGGTTTTTGTGTTACTTTTTAAGTGACTATTTAAAAAGAAATGGGTCTTAATATTTATAAATAACCAATAGCTGTTAGCTAAATTTGAAAACCCTAAACGACATTAATAATTTATCAGATGAAGATTTGGTAGAAGCAATTGTTAAAACCAACAACACATTGCTCTTTGAAATTTTATATGATAGATATGCCGGTTTGGTGTACAATAAATGTTATGGGTTTTCAAAAGATGGAGATGAAGCTAAAGATTTAACCCAAGATGTGTTTTTGAAACTCTTCGTTAAATTGGGAAGTTTCAAAGGGAAATCAAAATTTTCAACCTGGCTATATGCCTTTACGTATAACCATTGCGTAAATTATGTAACCAGAAATACGGCAAAAAAATTTGAAAAACAGTCGGTTGATTACAAGGATATAGAAAACCTGTCAGAAGAAGAGGATGGAGACCATAGCATTATAAACATGCGGGTAGATAGGTTGAAGGAAGCCTTAGAGCTAATTTCACCCGAAGAAAAAATGATCTTATTGCTAAAATATCAAGATTTCCTTTCAATCAAGGAAATTGAAAGCGTTTTAGATATTGGGGAAAGTGCTGTGAAAATGCGTGTTAAACGCGCAAAAGACAAGTTGTTGAAAGTGTATAATGAGAAGTTTAACTAATGGAAAATCCGTTTAAACACATAAACCAGCCCCTTAAGGAAGTTCCAAAAGAACTCAAGGCAAAGGTTATGAGCGATATTGCCATGGCAAAGTTGCTTATGGATTTAGCTAAACTATTCTCTGTAGATCCAGCTAAAATTGTTGAAGAAACCATAAAAAAACGAGAAAAGTAACCCTGAAAAAAATAACTAAAAATGGATAAAATTACAGCTTGGAACGAGGGGGTAATAGCATCGTTATCGGCCATGACTGCCGAAATAGCTAAAGTGATTCCTAGTTTATTGGGAGCCATTGCCATAATAATTATCGGTTGGCTGTTAACCAAACTTTTGGTAGGTATAGTAAGAAAAGCACTGAAATTTGCCAAAGCCGATAAACTAGACGATAAGATAAACGACATTGAAATTTTTGAGGGGAAAAAACTCAATTTCGATATTATAAAAATTACCACCAAGTTCGTAAAATGGATCATGTACATCATGATACTTATTGTGGTAACCGATATTTTAAACCTTACCATGGTTTCGGCCGAAATACAAAATTTCCTAGGGTATTTGCCCAAGTTGTTTTCGGCATTGATCATTTTTACAATAGGGCTATTATTGGCCAATTTTGTTAAAAAAGCCATCAAATCGTTTTTTGAATCGATGGATTTATCGGGAGCTAAATTTGTAAGCCAGATTGTATTTTTCCTGCTTTTGCTATTTGTTTCCATAACGGCCTTAAATCAAGCAGGGGTAGATACGCAAATAATTACTAACAATGTTACCATGATTTTGGCCGCCTTTCTGTTGGCCTTTGCGTTGGCATTTGGCTTTGGCGCCCAAAGAATTGTAGCCGATTTGTTAAAAACCTTTTATGCCCGAAAAACCTACGAAATTGGTCAAGAAATTGAATTTGGCGAGATAAAAGGAAAGGTAGAATCTATAAACCATGTTTCCATAACCTTAAAAACAAACGAAGGAAAAATAATTGTGCCCATAAAAGATATTGTAGAGAGCCAAGTAAGTGTGCGGGATTAACTTTAAGTTAGGGTTAAAATTTGGTTGGTTATTTTTCTGCATGCCCAAAAGCTCTCTACTGCTACAGTCCCTTTCCGTTTATTCGGAAAGGGATTTTTTTTGTTTCATATTAAAAACTAAATTAGCAGGTCTTAACAATTAACCAAACCAACTATACTAATGAAAAAACTAGTTTTTGCACTTTTAACCGCTATTTTATTCACCTCTTGTTTTAAAAAGGAAACTTCCGTTAAGGAGGAAACACATGCTTCAACAGAAGTTTTAAATGAAGGTATTTCAACCGAAAGGTTAAATAGGATAGATTCCCTGCTTTCCCATTCAATTACAGATAACAAAGTGCCCGGGGCGGTGGCTTTAATTTCCAGAAATGGAAAAATAGTGTACCACAAAGCTTTTGGGTTGGCCGATAATACTTCCGGTAAAGCATTAACAAAAGATGCTATTTTCAGGATTGCCTCACAAACAAAGGCGATAACATCTACTGCGGTAATGATACTTTGGGAAGAAGGTAAATTTGGTCTGGACGATCCTATTTCAAAATACATTCCCGAGTTTAAAAATGCCACGTTGTTAAAGTCGTTTAATGAAGCCGATTCGTCTTTTACCACAGTACCAGCCGAAGGCCACATCACTATCAGGCATTTGTTAACGCATACTTCGGGGTTGGGTTATGGACAGATAGACAGCAATCCGCAGTTTAAAAAAATATATGCTAAAGCTGGGGTCACCGATTTGTTCACCACAAAGAATATCAGTATAGCCGAAAGCGTAAAAATATTGGCAAAATTACCACTGCACCACAATCCGGGCGAGCGTTTTACCTATAGCGAAAGTATTGATGTGTTGGGCTATTTTATTGAAATTGTATCTGGAATGCCGTTGGATGAGTTTTTTAAAACACGTATTTTCGAACCTTTAGGAATGCACGATACCCAGTTTTATCTTCCCGAATCTAAATACGATAGGTTGGTAACGGTTCAAACTCTTGAACACGGACAATGGGTGAAATTTCCAGTAACTTTTTATGATACCGATTATCCCAAAAAAGGAGCTAAACGCTTTTTTTCTGGAGGAGCGGGACTTACCAGTACAGCAGCTGATTATGCGAAGTTTTTAAACATGTATTTAAATGGTGGCGAACTAAATGGCAATAGACTGTTGAGCCGTACCACCGTTAAAACTATTTTAACCAATCAAATTCCATACATTTCAGAAAATATTACGGCCGTACACGGGTTGGCTTTTGGTTTGGTTGATGAGAGAAAGCACGACTTGGGAGGCAGCGGCAGCGAAGGTACTTTTGAATGGGGTGGTTATTTCAATACGCAATATTTTGCCGATCCAAAAGAAAATCTAGTCGGTATTTTAATGAAGCAAACCCAAGGCACAAAAAACGACGATACTTCGGCGAAATTCAGAATTTTGGTAAATGCAGCCCTTGCTGATTAGCTTTTGGGTGTATTTGGGATAGATTGAATGATATCCAAAGTGTTTTTTTCATAATTTAAACTCTGGTTTTTTAATGGGTTAGTAAAATAAACCATCTAAAAAACACAAATAGCTAATACTTTTTTGGCTCTATTATTTATTTCTAAAAATAGTTTATTTTTAAGAGGGATGTATGGTAGAGTCCTTAATTGTAAAGGGACGTGCCATAAGTTTTAACTCGATTAACTCACTAATTCACTAAATAATATGGTTCAAAAAGGTATCGAAGCCGAACGGCTAAAAGCGGCGAATACATACAAAACTTGGAAAAAATGGGGGCCATATTTGGCCGATAGGCAATGGGGAACGGTACGTGAAGATTATAGTGAACACGGCACTTCATGGGAGTTTATAGATCATGATAAAGCCCGAAGTAACGCCTTTAGATGGGGTGAAGAAGGCATAGCGGGCTTTTGCGATGCCCGCGAGATTTTATGTTTGGCACCCGCTTTTTGGAACGGAAAGGATGCCATTTTAAAGGAGCGTTTGTTTGGTTTAACCAACAACCAAGGGAACCACGGCGAAGATGTCAAAGAACTGTATTTCCATCAGGTGAGCTCGCCAACACATTCCTATTGTAAATTTCTTTACAAATATCCGCAGAACGCATTTCCGTATTCCGATTTAGTACATAGCAACAGGCGTAGCCGTGATGAGTTTGAATACGAACTTTTAGACACCCAAAGCTTTAAAAACAATGCCTATTTCGACTGTTTTATTGAATATGCCAAAGCAGATGTTGATGACATTTTGATGAAAATCACAGTAGTGAACAGAGGAGCAAAATCGGCTGCCATGCACGTGCTTCCACATTTATGGTTTCGCAATTTTTGGAAACACAACCAAAAACATACACGCCCAAACATGAAATCGCTATCCAATTCCAGTGTGCTCTCTAGAAGCACCAGAAACGGTCGGTATTATTTTTACCATGAAAAAGGCGAGCAATTGTTTTGCGAAAACGAAACCAATAATAAACGTATTTACAATATTCCCAACGATGTTGATTACGTAAAAGATGGTATTAACGAACATGTGGTTAATGGGAAGCCAACGGTAAACCCTGATAAAAATGGTTCAAAGTGTGCCATTTGGTATAAATTGAATCTGAAACCCGGTGAGGAAAAAACGGTTAGATTGCGCTTAAGTAAAAGTAAAATAGAAAATCCTTGGGCAGATTTTGATGCTCTTTTTAACAATCGAATTGAAGAATGCGAAGAGTTTTATAACCAAACACTCAAAAATAACTTACCCGAAAGCCATCGGGCCATAGCGAAAAGTGCTTTTGCCGGATTGTTGTGGACTAAGCAGTTTTATTATTATGATGTTTTTAAATGGTTGTTTGGCGGGCCAGGCGAAATTCAGCCCAATCGTGTAAACCTCAGAAATTTTAGTTGGCAGCATCTTACCAATAGGCATATTATTTCCATGCCCGATAAATGGGAATATCCTTGGTATGCCGCATGGGATTT
>CAZZDI010000044.1:12543-17163 GCA_964653155.1 uncultured Flavobacteriaceae bacterium
TGGTGGGTAAACCAAAAGGATAAAAGCGGAACCGATTTATTTGAGGGCGGTTTTTTAGGCTTGGACAATATTGGGGTTTTTGATCGTAACCATATGCCGCCCGGTATTACCCGAATGCAACAATCGGATGCCACGAGCTGGATGGCCATGTTTGCACTAAATATGTTGCGCATGTCGCTAGAGCTTTCCAAAACCAATAAAATTTACGAAGAAGCGGCCGCTAAGTTTTTCAGGCACTTTTTAAACATCGCTTGGGCCATGCACCATATCGGGAAGAAGGCTATTTCGCTTTGGGATGATGAAGACAATTTTTATTATGATGTGGTTGAAATGGCAAGCGGAGCCACCGACCGATTGAAAGTACGGTCGTTGGTAGGGGTGATTCCTATGTTTGCCGTTGAAATTATGCATAAAGATCTTTTTGAAGAACTGAAGGAATTTAGGATAAGAGCCAACGAAATAATAAGGACGCGCCCCGATTTGGCTTCGTTGATTTCAAATCTAGATGACCCGAATGAAGAAGGCTACTATTTATTCTCCATTATGCGTGCCTTTAGGTTGGAGCACCTTCTTAAACGATTGCTGGACGAAGATGAATTCCTTTCAGATTACGGCATTCGTTCGCTTTCAAAATATCATGAAAAGCACCCGTTTGTTTTTCAGCACCATGGTCACCATCAAATTCAGTACGAACCGGGTGAAAGCCGTTCCAATATGTTTGGCGGAAACTCCAATTGGCGTGGCCCTATTTGGATGCCTATAAATTATATGATTATCCAATCGTTGCGTAAATATTACAAGTTTTACGGGCCAACGTATCAATATGAATTTCCAACGGGGTCGGGCAACAAACTCAACCTAAATCAGATTGCTAACCAACTTACCAAAAGGCTGATTAAGCTTTTTGAAGTTAATTCCGAAGGGAAATTCCAATACCATGCTGATGACCCGGATAGTAAGTTTGCCACCGACGAACATTTTAAAAATTTACACCTATTCTATGAATTTTTTGATGGCGACACTGGCAAAGGGCTTGGCGCCTCGCACCAAACGGGGTGGACAGCGCTAATTGCCAATTTAATTATGGAAATGGATGAGTAATATGTTTTGTTGATTTATTAAAACTTTTCGAAAACGCCCAGTCCGAAAAGTGCAAAGTCGTATTTTACAGGGTCTTTGGGGTCGAGTTGCCTTAGCGCTGTATCCAGTTCCAATAAGGCTTTGGCATCGTTTTGCTTTCGTTTTAGTAATCCCAATTTTCTAGCTACATTACCTGAATGCACATCTAAAGGGCAGGAGAGTTGGCTGGGCGAAAGGCTATTCCAGATACCAAAATCTACTCCGGTGTTGTTGGGGCGTACCATCCATCGTAAAAACATATTGATGCGTTTTGCGGCCGAATTTTTTAAAGGGTCGCTCACGTGCTTTTGCGTTCGTGGTAAATGTTCAATTTCAAAAAAAACAGATTTGAATTTTGAAATAGCGGGCTGTAACGAATCGGTTTCGGCATGTTGGGCAAATACTCGTTCCAAACCTTGGTGATGCGTGTAAATATGTTTTAATGAAGCAATAAATTGAATGCAGTCGGTACCGTTAAACGTTCGGTGCACAAAAGGCAGTAACTTTTCCAAATCTGTTTCTTGGTGGTTCATCACAAAATCGTGTGGGGCGTTGTCCAGTAAACCCATCAGTTTTTTTGAGTTGTTGATGATGCTTTTGCGGTTGCCCCAAGCAATGGTTGAAGTTAGAAATGCCGCAATTTCAATGTCTTCTTTTTTTGAAAATCGATGCGGAATTTGAATGGGGTCGCTTTCAATAAAATCGGGGTTATTGTAAGTCTCGACTTTGGTGTCAAGAAATTCTTTTAATTCAGATGCTTTCAAATTCAAAAAAAGTAGTTTTTATGTTGAAAATCAAGTTCAAAAATACAATTTTTAGAGTGTTTTATTCACAGGAAATTAAAAAGTAAAACCAGAATCTTGTCCAAGAAGCACTAAAAACACCGATAAAGTACTGTAAAAAGCCATTAAAAAGCAGGTTTGTAAACTCATGTGTACTAAAATTAATATTTATTGCGTTATTTGGTGAACTAAATTATATGTTATGAGAAAACTTATTGTCCCCATTTTAGCCATTATATTTATGGCTTGCGAAGAAACCGAAAAAGCAAAAGAAACTGTTGATTCTGCATCTGCTATCGAGGCCTTGACCGAATACGCCACCGTAAATAAAGTGTTTCAGGATGTTGGAAACAACAGTGGCGATGCCGTATTGTCTGCCGAAAGTGCTTCGGAATCTAAAGCAGGAAAATTGGAGAATGATGGTCCGGAGATTACCGTAGAACCATTAGATTTAACAACTTTTCCTAAAACCATCACTTTAGATTATGGCGATGGTATTTTATGTAAAGACGGTGTTACCCGAAAAGGTGTTGTTTCCGTGGTGTCAACCAATTGGTACAGGCAAGAAGGCAGTGTGCATACCACAACATTTAATGATTTTTACCACGAAGATTTTAAGGTGGAAGGTACCCATGTGGTAACGAATCTTGGAACCGATGAAGATGAAAATTTACAATACAGTGTGGTTATAGAAAACGGAAAAATAATAGCTACAACAGGCGAAAGCATTGGTTATACTGAAAACTCTACCAGAACTTGGGTGGCCGGTGCCGATACGCCATTCAACATTTGGGATGACGAATATACTTTAGGTGGTTCGCAATCTGGCGTAAGCTCAAAAGGCGTGGAATATAAGTTAACCGTAGAAGAAGATTTGCATTTTGTGCTATTGCCCCGTGGCATTGAATCCGGGATTTTGGATGTTAGCGTAGGAAACATTAACGATATCAAAATCAATTATACAGCTTCTACCATCACCATTTTTGGAGAAACATTTCCTTTTGGGCAATAGTTCCAAATAATTAAAATATATTTTTGAAAAGTGGCTGCCTAAAAAGTTGAATCCTGTGTCATATTGAGCCTGTCGAAATATCTCGATGCATTGATAATATCAATACGGGTTTCAACGACACTTCGACTGAGCTCAGTGTGACATCTCCCAACCTTACAGACAGGAAGTTTATGACTTTTTAGACAGCCACTTTTTTATTGGGGTTGGTCGTTTATTATTTTGCCATCCACCATGGTTAGTTTTCTGTCGGCCATATCGGCGAGCTCTTCGTTATGGGTTACAATCACAAAGGTTTGCCCAAATTCATCTCGAAGTTTAAAAAACAGATTGTGTAAATTTTCGGCACTTTCACTATCCAAATTTCCCGAAGGTTCATCGGCAAAAATCAAATCGGGGTTGTTTATCAATGCACGTGCCACGGCCACACGTTGCTGTTCGCCGCCCGAAAGCTCATTCGGTTTATGGTCGTAGCGGTGCGATAATCCTAAAAAATCCAACAATTCTTTGGCCCGTTTTTCGGCATCCAGTTTGTTTGTGCCTTTTATAAAAGCGGGGAGGCATACGTTTTCAATCGCGGTAAATTCAGGCAATAATTGATGGAACTGAAAAATGAACCCAATATGTTCGTTTCTAAATTTCGCCAAAGCTTTATCTTTAAGAGAACTCACATCGGTTTCGTTAATTTCTAGGCTGAAAGATGTTTTAGAGGAAGCTTTGTCCAACGTGCCCAAAATTTGCAGCAAAGTGGTTTTTCCGGCACCCGAAGCCCCAACAATAGACACGACTTGGCCCTTTTCAATATGCAGGTCAACACCTTTTAAAACCTGTAAATCGCCGTAATATTTATGAATGTTTTTCGCTTGGATCATCTGTAGAAAATAATAGTGGTGAAATTACTATTTTATGGCGTTCTGTACAATTTCAAAAGCCTTTTTATTGCCGTATGCGTTTTATGGGCTATATTTAGTTGAAAAATTAAAATTACCGAGGCATGCCATACAAGCATTTTGAAGAATACAATATTAAGATTACCGATGACGTAAAAACCAGATACGAAAATATTATAAAAGATTTGGGTGAGGACGCCACCCGCGAGGGCTTGCTAAAAACGCCCGAACGTGCAGCCAAGGCCATGCAGTTTTTAACTAAAGGTTATCATCAAGATCCGGTTGAAATCCTTAAA
The DNA here is from genome assembly GCA_964653155.1 of uncultured Flavobacteriaceae bacterium. Lineage (GTDB taxonomy): Bacteria > Bacteroidota > Bacteroidia > Flavobacteriales > Flavobacteriaceae > Flavisericum. The sequence goes on from CAZZDI010000044.1 coordinate 16,640, forward strand.
GGCGCCATGTTTAAGGAGTCGTATAACGAAATGGTGATTGTAAAAGATATCGAACTCTATTCCCTTTGCGAGCACCATATTTTGCCTTTCTTCGGAAAGGCGCACATTGCCTACATTCCCAACGGACATATTGTTGGATTGAGCAAATTGCCCCGCGTTGTTGATGTGTTTGCCCGGCGCTTGCAAGTGCAGGAACGGTTAACGGAGCAGATTCTCGATTGCATAAATGATACCTTGAAACCGCAAGGCGTGGCCGTGGTAATTGAAGCATCGCACATGTGTATGATGATGCGCGGCGTACAAAAACAAAACTCGGTAACCACCACTTCCGGTTTCCGTGGACAGTTTGAAAAAATTGAAACCCGTAATGAGTTTTTAAAGCTTATCGGGAAGTAGTTTTTGGTACATTTCTTGTGCTTAATAAAGAAAAATTATTGAATGAATAAATACAAAAAACTAATTATAGGCATCATTTTAGATGCTTTGGGCTATGTATCCTTTTTTATTCCCGGGGTGGGCGAATT
>CAZZDI010000045.1:0-9491 GCA_964653155.1 uncultured Flavobacteriaceae bacterium
TTGCCTTTGTTGGCCAATTTGTTCAATACCTGCATCAATACTCTGATATCTTCAAAATGAAGTCCAGTGGTGGGCTCGTCCAAAATGTAAAAAGTGTTTCCTGTGTCGCGTTTTGAAAGCTCGGAGGCCAGTTTAATACGTTGGGCTTCACCACCCGAAAGTGTTGTACTTTGCTGGCCGAGAGTGATGTAGCCCAAACCAACATCTTTGATGGTTTTTAGTTTTTTGTGGATTTTTGGAATGTGTTCAAAAAAGTTAACGGCTTCATTTATGGTCATATCCAGAACATCGCTGATGGATTTTCCTTTGTAGCGTATTTCTAGCGTTTCGCGGTTAAAACGTTTCCCTTGGCAGGTTTCGCATTCTACATAAACATCGGGCAGGAAATTCATTTCAATAACCCGCAAACCGGCACCTTGGCAGGTTTCACACCGGCCGCCTTTTACGTTGAAGCTAAATCGTCCGGGTTTATAACCGCGAATCATGGCTTCGGGAATTTTGGCAAACAAACTTCTTATTTCATCAAAAGTTTTGGTGTACGTAGCCGGATTGCTTCGCGGCGTTCTTCCGATAGGCGATTGGTTGATATCAATTACTTTGTCAATATGCTCCAAGCCTTTTATGCTTTTGTAAGGCATTGGTTTTTTTACCCCGTTGAAATAATGGGCATTTAAAATAGGGTAGAGGGTTTCGTTGATTAAAGTAGATTTTCCGCTGCCAGAAACACCTGTAACACCAATCATTTTTCCCAAAGGAAATTTAACCGAAACATTTTTAAGATTGTTGCCCGTGCAGCCTTTTAGCTCCAAAAACTTGCCGTTGCCTTCGCGACGTTTTTGGGGTATTTCAATTTCTTTGTTGCCGTTTAAATAATCGGCCGTAAGTGTGTTGTGGCTTTTTAATTCATCAGGGGTTCCAATGCTGATGATGTCGCCACCGTGCTTCCCTGCTTTTGGGCCAATATCGATGACGTAATCGGCACGCTCGATCATGTCTTTATCATGTTCTACCACAATTACTGAATTGCCTATATCGCGAAGTGATACCAACGAATTAATCAGTTTTTCGTTGTCGCGTTGATGCAGGCCGATACTTGGTTCGTCCAAAATATAAAGCACCCCCACCAATTGCGAGCCAATTTGCGTAGCCAAACGGATACGTTGAGCCTCACCGCCTGAAAGGGATTTCGAGCTTCGGTTTAAGGACAGGTAATCCAAGCCCACGTCTAATAAAAACTGTAAACGTGCTTTGATTTCCTTTAAAATTTCTTCGGCAATTTTTAGTTGTTTTTCCGAAAGGTGTTGGTGCAAATTATTGAACCAATCGGCCAATTCAACAATATCGGTATTGGCCAATTCGGCAATATTTTTTTCATTCACTTTAAAGTATAGCGATTCTTTTCTTAAACGTGAGCCTTCGCAAACAGGGCATTTTACCTTGTCCATATAATCTTTTGCCCAACGCTTCAGTGAGGTCGATTCGGCCGTTTTGTATTGGTTTTCAATAAAATGGGCCACGCCTTCAAAGTCTATTTTATAATCACGGGTTACGCCCAAGGATTTACTTTCTACTGAAAACTTTTCGTTTCCGCCGTAAAGAATCATCTGTTTGGCTGCTTCGGGAATATCTTTGTAAGCATCCGAAAGACTGAAGTTGAAACGCTGCGCAATGGTGTTGAGTTGCTTGAAAATCCAACTGTTTTTTTCGGGGCCGTGGGGTGCTAAAGCCCCGTTTTTTATTGATAGATTTTCGTTTGGAACAATCTTGTTTTCGTTGATTTGATAAAGTGTGCCAATGCCATTGCAATTGGGGCAAGCCCCTTTTGGCGAGTTGAACGAAAAGTTGTTCGGCTCGGGGTTGGGGTATGAAATTCCGCTTGACGGGCACATCAAATTTCTACTGAAATAGCGTGCTTCGTTCGTGTCCTGATCAATTACCAAAAGCACATCGTCGCCGTGGTACATGGCCGTGTTAATGGTTTCGGTGAGGCGCTTATCGTTATCGACATCATCATTAATCACCAAACGGTCAATCACAATTTCTATGTCGTGGGTTTTGTAGCGGTCCAGCTTCATGCCCTTAACGATGTCGCGAATCTCGCCATCGGTACGCACTTTAACAAAGCCTTGTTTGGCAATTTGCTCGAACAGTTCGCGGTAATGTCCTTTTCGGGAGCGGATTACTGGCGCTAAAACATTGATGCGTTTCCCTTTAAAATCGCTAATAATGAGTTCTTTTATTTGCTCGTCGCTGTAGCTTACCATTTTTTCGCCCGTATTGTAACTGTAGGCATCGCTGGCACGGGCAAATAGTAGGCGTAGAAAATCGTAAATTTCGGTAATAGTGCCCACGGTAGAGCGCGGTGATTTGCTGGTAGTTTTTTGCTCGATGGCAATTACAGGTGAAAGTCCGTCGATTTTATCTACATCCGGGCGTTCCAGTCCGCCCAAAAATTGCCGGGCATAGGCCGAAAACGTTTCAATGTAACGGCGTTGGCCTTCGGCATAAATGGTATCGAAGGCCAATGACGATTTTCCGCTGCCCGAAAGCCCCGTTATCACCACCAGTTTTTCACGCGGAATGGATACATCAATGTTTTTTAAGTTATGCGCCCGTGCGCCCTTAACTTCAATGAAATCGGTAAATTCACTCATAAAAATGGCAAAAGCGCAAAGGTACAATTTTAGTTGTTAAATACTTGTGAAGTTTTATTTAGGATTTATTATACTTGTAGAAGAAACAACCATTTGAACTAAAAAAATAAAGATGAAAATATTAGGAATAGGCTCAAGAATCAATCACCCCGAATATGGAAAAGGCGTAGTAACCAATGTAACTTCGCAGCACTATTGGGTAACGTTTATTGAAAACGGACTGGAAACCATCGATTTGGATAGCGATTTTGAAGTGATTGAAGCCGCCGATGGCGATGTAGATACCGTTAGTTTTGCCGAAGTGGAAAGCAGTTTGGTGCAAATTCTAAAACGTTGGAGCGATGTAAGCGAAGTGGTGCCCATTGCCGATAAATACAAAGGCGGTACCATTATTTTGCAACCTGCCGATGACAGCTTGAAGCCTTATGAATTGCCCATTGATAAATTTTTCAATAAAATTATTATGGTGCGCGACCGACTGCGCGTTATGGAACAACGCATCAATGCCAGCGATTTGGACGAACAGCAAAAGGTGGATTTACAGCAATATATCACCCGAATTTATGGCAGTTTAACCAGTTTTAATGTACTGTTCAAATCGAAGAGCCATCAATTTGTGGGGCAACGGGGTAAGTAGGTTTTGTTCTTATGATTTCGAAAGACTAAAAAATGACACACAAAACTTAACAAGCAAAACATTGTAGTTTCTTTGGTTTCTATAAATATTTTAAGGGTGTTTTGTCATTTCGAACGCAGTGAGAAACCTCATTGCGTTCGGAATTACTCTTTCCCCTGAACACCATCAAGCTCCAACCCAAAAACCAAAAATTTATGGAACGTTGGGAGTTGCGCACCGCTTTCGGTAGTGGTCCAGTCGCTCCAAGTGGCGCAAAGGCCGTCAATGGGTAAAATATCTACCCACATTTGAAAACGGGTGGGCATGCCCTTGTCGTCCAAATGCCATAAATAGGAATCGCCGGGCGTGGAGCCACCCGAAGTGTAGGTGACTAACAATGCTTCTTTGTTGTTTTTGGTTTTAACTATGGCGCGTTTGGTGCCTTTATCGAATACTTTGTAAGGCGCCACCAACCAAAAGGAATCGTTTTCAAAATAGCCAATGGCTTTTTCAAGCAAATCGGTCATCATGTCGTTTTCGCTCCTAAAATTATGGATAAAAATTTTGCTTTTAGAGTAGTCGCTCAAATCGAGTACTACTTTGTTTTCTTTCCAATACACCGCACAGGTGTTTTTTTCTTTGTTCCATTCGTAGTGCCGCCGCTTTTTGAATGTCCATTCTAAATGGTTGGTGTTTTTATAGGCTTCATAATTTAAGGCATCCAGCATTTTGTTTGCTAGAGCATCGGCTTGCGGGCCTTCAATGCCAATAGGTAAAGGTTCGTCGTATTTAATATATAAATAGCCAAAAAACAACAAACTGGGCAGTGTGAAAAAGATAACAGTGCCCACAATAATTTTTAGTGTCCTTTTAGTTTTTTTAGCCATTGTTACCGTTGGATGAAAAAATAATTGAACGCCTAAATTATTAAATATGATACGTTAAGAAAAAGAAAATCATTAAAAACCGATAGCCGCATCATCCCCTCGATAATCGGCACCGCCTTCATACGCGTTATCCTCTAAAACCAGTATTCCATCGACGCGCCCAATTACGGGAGCATGCTCTTCTTTAATGGAATAGCCTTTTTCTTTGAGTTGATTAATGCTATTTTTACTGAACGAATGGGGTTCCATCCGAATATGATCGGGCAACCATTGATGATGGAATCGAGGGGCATTTACGGCTTCCTGCATGCCCATGCCAAATTCGTGGACGTTTAAAATGGTCTGCAACACGGAAGTGATGATGGTGGAGCCTCCGGGTGTGCCCACCGACATGTAAAACTTTTCGTTTTTTTCAACAATAGTCGGGGTCATCGCACTGAGCATGCGTTTTTCGGGAGCAATGCTGTTGGCTTCGGCACCGATTAACCCAAACATATTGGGGTGGCCGGGTTTACTGCTAAAATCGTCCATTTCGTTATTGAGGAAAAAACCGAGTTCGGGGCAATAGAGTTTCGAGCCATAAGCTCCGTTTAGCGTTGTAGTGGCTGCAATCGCGTTGCCAAAAGAATCAACTATGGAGTAGTGGGTGGTTTCATTACTTTCAATAATTTCGATGTTTCCATGTGAAATCGCTTTGGAATCGGTAGCCTTTTCAAATGAAAAATCGGCCATACGCTCGCTTAAATATTTTTCATCAATCAAGGTTTTTTCGGGAATTTCAACAAAATCGGGGTCGCCCAAATAAAAACTTCGGTCTGCAAATGCCCGCCTTTCAGCTTCAGTAATCGCTTGAATGGATTTTAGTGAATTGTGTCCGTATTCGTCCAAAGGGAAAGGTTCCACCATTTTCATGATTTGCCCCAAACAGATGCCTCCGCTGGATGGCGGGGGCACCGAATAAATGGTTAAATCGTCATAAGTAAAACGAATGGGCTTCCGCCATTTGGCTTCATATTTTGCTAAATCTTCTTCGGTGATGATGCCTCCGTTTTTTTGAATAAAATCGACTAAAGTTTTGGCCGTTTTCCCCTTGTAGAATTCATCCCGGCCATTTTTTAAGATGCGTTCCAAAGTCCGTGCTAAAACAGGATATTTAATGGTGTCGTTAACGTTCCAATTTTTATCGAAAGGAATGGAATCTGGGTTCACTTTTGGGAATAGTGGTTGATATTTTTTTATTCTATCAGACTGTTTTTCAGTAACAATAACTCCTTTGTAAGCGAGGTCGATTACAGGTTTTAAAATGGTTTCCATGGGCAGCGACCCGAATTTTTCGTGAACGGCAAACACGCCGGCCACCGTACCGGGAACGCCCACAGCCATGGCTCCAAGTGTGCTTTTTTCGGGAATTACGTTTTTGTTTTCATCCAAATACATGTTTTTTGTGGCGGCCAACGGGGCTTTTTCACGATAATCTAAAACCCCCGTTTCGCCATTGGCTTTTCGGTACACCATAAAACCGCCGCCGCCCAGATTGCCGGCGTAGGGATAGGCTACGGCTAAGGCCAGCTCGGTGGCAATCATGGCATCAAAAGCATTGCCGCCCTGTTGTAATATGTCAACACCGATTTTGGAAGCCTCAGCCCGTGCCGAAACTACCATGGCATGCTTTGCGATAATTCCTTTTTTTTGCTGGGTTTCAGGTCTGTTCTTACAGGAAATGAAACAGCATAAAAAGGATAGAATCAAAAAGCAATATCGGGTCATAACATCTGGTTTAATTCGTGTAGTTTTTCTTTTGAAAACGCAATGAGTTCATCAAAAAAAGTAGAAAATTCGCATTCAAATTCAGTGTAAAACTCTTCCAGTTCTACCACAGCTTCATTCATGCCTGAGCGGTGTTTTGTACGTCGGTTCATGCCATCTAAAACTGTTGCTATGCCTTCAATAGACCTGTAATTGAGCAGCCAATTATCGGCCAGCATGTACGGCATCATTTTTTGGATTCGAGAGGGAAGGATTTCATAATGAGTTTCCAAAGATTCGTAAAACGCATCTACATATTCGGCCAATGGAACGGACGAATATTTATGCCAATTTTTGGCCAAAAAATGGTCGTACAGAATGTCAACAATAACCCCCGAATAATGTCCGTATTTACTGTGCAATCGTTTGGTGCTCAGTCTTACTGTTTGGTGAGCATCGGTGTAAGTGTCAATAAAACGGTGTAACAAGATGCCAATTTGAATGTTTTTGGGGTATTTTTTGTATTTTTTTCCTTTTATGCCATCTGCAATAAAATTGCCAATTGTTATTAAATCGTTGTTACCAGAGAGGTAAATGTGGGCAAGATAATTCATGGCTGAAATTTACGAATTCCATTTTAAGAAAACCCGTTTTGAAATGCTATATTTGTCTGTAAATTTTTAATCTTAAAATCGATTTATGACACTTATAAAATCCATTTCGGGAATTCGAGGAACCATTGGTGGCCAAGCCGGTGAAAACTTAACACCTATTGATGCTGTAAAATTTGCCTCGGCGTATGGCGTATGGCTGAAACAACGGCGAGAAAAGGAACACCATAAAGTAGTGGTAGGCCGCGATGCCCGTATTTCAGGAAAAATGATCCAAAATTTGGTAATGAATACCTTAGTGGGAATGGGCATCGATGTGGTTGATGTGGGCCTTTCTACCACGCCAACCGTTGAAGTAGCTGTGCCTATGGAACATGCCGATGGCGGAATTATATTAACTGCCAGCCACAACCCAAAACAATGGAATGCCCTGAAACTTTTAAACGAAAAGGGAGAGTTTTTAGATGCTGTTGAAGGTGGGAAAATTTTGGAAATTGCTGAAAGTGGCGCTATAGATTTTGCCGATGTGGACAGCTTGGGCAACATCACCAAAAACAAAGCTTACATCGATTTGCACATTATTGAAGTGCTCGATCTGGATTTGGTAACCGTAAAGGCTATTGAGGAAGCCAATTTTAGAGTGGTGGTTGATGGTGTAAATTCTACCGGAGGCATCGCCATTCCGTTGTTGTTGGAGCGTTTGGGGGTTGATGTGATAAAAATCCATTGTGAGCCCAACGGACATTTTCCGCATAATCCCGAACCTTTAAAGGAACATTTAACCGATTTATCGGAAGCCGTTAAAAAGCATAATGCCGATTTCGGAATTGTAGTCGATCCTGATGTGGACCGTTTAGCTTTTATGGACGAAAATGGAGATATGTTTGGTGAAGAATATACATTGGTAGCCTGTGCCGATTATGTATTGGGCCACACACCCGGCAATACAGTAAGTAACATGAGTTCCACAAGAGCTTTGAGAGACGTTACCGAAAAACACGGTGGCACCTATGAAGCCAGTGCCGTGGGCGAGGTTAATGTGGTAAAATTGATGAAAAAGAACAAAGTGGTTATTGGTGGGGAAGGTAACGGCGGTATCATTTACCCAGATTCACATTACGGAAGAGATGCCTTGGTGGGCGTGGCTTTGTTTTTGAGTTTGTTGGCCGAAAAAAAAATAAGCGTTAGTGCCCTGCGAAAAACGTATCCAAGTTACTTTATGGGTAAAAAGAAAATTGAATTAACACCGGGCTTGGATGTTGACGGTATTTTAAAAACCATTGAGGAGCGTTACCAAAACGAGCAGCTCACCACAATCGACGGCGTAAAAATCGATTTTGCCGAAAGTTGGGTGCACCTGCGTAAAAGTAATACCGAGCCCATCATCAGAATTTATACCGAAGCGAAATCGCAAAACGAGGCTGATGCTTTGGCCGATAAATTTATAGCGGAACTTGGAGCTATTGCCAATATTTAAAAGCCTTGTTTTAAAACTTTTCTAATTAAAGTTCTAAATGGTTTTTAGTTTTGTGAAAAAAATCATCCCGATGTTCTATTTTTATGGAATTCGGGATGATTTTTTTTACCAATTAGAAAAACTTATCTTCACAATCATAAAATGTGAAATTAAGAGCTTCATTCCTTTTTGAAGTTGAATATGCCTATGAAAAAACTAGCATTACACTGGAAAATTATTATAGGAATGGTTCTCGGAATCATTTTTGGTTTTATTATGAATACCGTTGATGGCGGAAAAGGTTTTGTTACCGATTGGATTTCGCCCTTCGGAACCATTTTCATCAACCTTTTAAAACTCATTGCCGTACCGTTGATTTTGGCATCCTTGATTAAGGGGATTTCAGATTTAAAGGATATTTCAAAAATAAAATCGATGGGGGTGCGCACCATATCTATTTATATTTGTACCACCGTGGTAGCGATTGTTATAGGTTTGGGTATTGTAAACACGGTTAAGCCGGGCGTGGGCATGCCGCAGGATACCATTGACAAAATAAAATTGAAATACGAAAACGATGCCGGCGTTACCGATAAATTGGCCAAAGCAACCGCGCAAAAGGATGCCGGGCCATTGCAGGCATTGGTCGATATTTTTCCGAGTAACATTTTCCAATCGTTTGCCGAGGCTTCCATGCTTCAGGTGATATTTTTTGCATTGTTTGTGGGGATTTGCTTGTTGTTGATTGGCGAAAAAAAGGCCAAACCCTTAATCGATTTTTTCGATTCGCTCAATGAAGTGGTTATGAAAATGGTCGATTTGATCATGCTTTTTGCACCTTACGCCGTTTTCGCCCTTTTGGCCAACGTTATTATTGCTTTTGACGATACCGAAATTTTAATCAAACTACTTTATTATGCCCTGTGCGTGGTGGGCGGGCTCATTTTTATGATCTGCTTCTATCTGGTTTTGGTGAGCGTTTACACAAAAAAATCGCCATTGTGGTTTTTGAAACAGTTGAGTCCCGCACAATTATTGGCATTTTCAACCAGCAGTAGTGCAGCCACATTGCCCGTTACCATGGAACGTGTTGAGGAGCACATTGGCGTAGATAAAGAAGTGTCCGGATTTGTGCTGCCCGTGGGCGCCACCGTAAATATGGACGGCACCAGTTTGTACCAAGGCATTGCCGCGGTTTTTATCATGCAGGTCATTTGGCCAGAAGGTTTAACTTTTACTAACCAATTGGTTATTGTTTTAACGGCGTTGCTGGCCTCTATTGGCAGTGCAGCGGTACCCAGTGCCGGTATGGTGATGCTCGTTATCGTGTTGGAATCGATTGGGTTTCCGGCTGAATTATTACCCATAGGCTTGGCACTTATTTTTGCGGTTGACCGTCCGTTGGATATGTGCCGTACCGTAGTAAATGTAACCGGCGATGCTACCGTATCGATGATGGTGGCCAAATCGTTGGATAAATTGCATGACCCAAAACCTAAGGAATGGGATGACCATTACGAG
>CAZZDI010000045.1:9591-17039 GCA_964653155.1 uncultured Flavobacteriaceae bacterium
TCGGTTTATGATGGCTCCTGGACGGAGTGGGGCAGTTTAACCGATTAAAAATTTTATTGATGAAATTTTCAATTTACCCTTTGGTGTTTTTGTTCGTTATAAAAATTCATTCGCAAAATATTGAATTAAAGGAAGGTGATTTGGTGTTTCAGTCCATTGACTGTGGGCCACTTTGTGACGCCATTAATCAAGTTACGGAAGGTTTTGGCGGTAATGATTTTAACCACATGGGGCTAATAGTTTTTAAAGGTAAAAAGCCTTTTGTTTTAGAAGCCAGTGGAACAGAGGTGAAGCTAACCCCGTATGACGATTTTTCAGAAAAAACCAGTTTACCTATATATGTTGGCCGATTAAAAAAGCGCTTTATAAAATTAATTCCACGTGCAGTATCGTTTGGCTTGAAGCAATTGGGAACAGCTTACGATGATGCTTATATTTACGACAATGGCAAATATTATTGTTCAGAACTTGTTTATGATTGCTTTTTGTATGCTAAAGGGGAGCCGCTCTTTGAGTTAAGGCCAATGACTTACAAGGCACCAAATTCCGATGTTTATTTTAAAGTTTGGGAAAACTATTTTAAGGGACTAAACCTTAATATTCCCGAAGGTGAGCCCGGCTGTAATCCCGGAGGAATATCTTTATCCAATAAAATTGAAATTTTAGGAGCCATTTAAGTTTAGTCTAAAAACCTACTTTTCAGTTCTGGGGTAGGAATCATGCAGGCCTCTTTTTTGCCATACCATTTGTATCGGTTTTTGGCAATAAAATCGTAAACCCAATTTCTAATGAAAGTGGGCACAATAAAAAACACGACCATCAAATTTCTGGGGAAACCTAATTTCGAAGCTATTTTTAATGCGGCAGTACTTTTGTGGGCAATTCCTTTTTCTGGGGAATACAGTAAAATGGAATCGGTCTTTGCCGTATCGATGTTGAATTTTTCAATGATTTCCTTTCCGGTGTCGCTTTGTAAGGCGGCAAACAAAAATCGATTGTTTTTATCGTGTTTAATAACATATTGTACGCTGTTGTTACACAAATTGCAAACGCCATCAAAAAGGATTAAGCTCTTGTTTTTTGGGATGTTAATCATAGCCGTTTGTTCATGGCGAGGAAGCATAACGAGGCAATTTGCTTAATTTAAAAAGATTGCCACGCTTAAAAAGGCTCGCAATGACGGTGCAAAGATACGGCATTACAAATTATTTAAAAAGCTGGTTAAATCGGTTTTTCTATCGAGTTTAAATTTGTTATTCAGTCGGTATTTGTTTTTTAAAACGCTGCCGGGTAGTATGTTGAGCATTGGTTCGATTTACTTTTCGGGAAATACCAATAATCCCTAAGTTGTCCATGTTTTATTTTGAAGTTGATAAATTACTTTGACACGTAACATGTTGATAATAATTGTTTTATGACGTTTTAGTTAATTTGCTTTGATGCTGAAGTCCATGATTAAAATATGGTGGTTTTTAAGATTTTGTCCATAGTTTGTCCATACCAAAAATTAGTTTTCGGCAGGGTTAGCCATTAATTTTATCATGTTGAATCACAAAAAGCACAAATTATGAAAACACAGCTATTAACAAACAAAACTGTTTTTAAAGTGATTGTTCTAATCATTTTAACAACTTATTACGGATGCAGTAAAGATGAAGTATCTGATCCGGGACCGGTAACTAATCCTGAGGCCACAGAAATCGTAGATTTAATTACAAATTTAAGTTACAACGCCAATGCTTTATTAAATGTAAAGGATACTGGCGGGGCGCCTTCCGAACGTACATTAACACGGGATAATATGACAACAACCTCACCGAGTTTGGGGCGCTACCAATCGTGCGAAACTAAAGAATACAATTTAGAATCGAATTTTGACGATGTAGCGATACTTCGGCCAACAAACGGCATCATTTGGCCTGGCGCTTTGGTAGTGGGCAACCAAGGTATGCTTGATGGTATGCCAGATCCTATTACATTGGATCGTGCACCTGTTAAACTTCGTATCGATTTGCCGGGCATGGGAGCGCAAGGGAATATTGAGGTTGAAGATCCTAAAAACTCCAGCGTACAAGCCAGTATTGATGATGCTTTGGAGTGGTGGAATGCCAATGCCTACCAAGAGGGCTACGTAAATGCTTCAAATTCTACATATCAATCCAATACATCGTATTCTTCAAAGCAATTGAGTTTGGATGTGGGGTTGAATATTGAATGGGCAAATGGTTCGGTAGCATCACAGTTGGAGTACGAAAGCAGTACTACAAAGCGCGTTGCCGCCATGGTTTATAAACAGGTGTTTTTTACCGTAACGATGGATACGCCGTCTTCTCCAGCCAGCGTTTTTGGGGCCAATGTAACTTTAAGCCAAGTGGAGTCGGCCATTAATAACGATACGCCACCGGCGTATATCAATTCGGTATCTTACGGACGCATTATTATGTTTAGAATGGAGTCCACTAATATGGATAAATCTATTGATTTGGATTTGGTTTTGGAATATGCCACCGGAGCGGCCAGCGGTTCGGGTACGGTAAATTCCAAATATGACGAAGTTTTAAAAACATCGAGCATTACAGTGGTGACCATTGGCGGAAATGCCGAAGTGGCCTCGGAAGCCGTTAACGCCACGGGGTTTGCTTCATTAAAAAATATTATTACGGGTGAAAACGCCGTGTATAGCCGAAACAATCCCGGTGTGCCCATTGCTTATACGGTAAGGTATTTAAAGGATAATACGTTTGCTAAAATGGGATACACCACAGATTATACCATTGAAGATTGCAGCACGAAAGATTATGTGCACCAAAACGTTTATTTAGATAATAATTATGGTACCGATGCCCGGTTCCGATTGGCCTATAAAGAAAAAGGAACGCAAAATTTAAAATACACCGGTTGGAAAAAGTTGAGTAAAAACGACACAAAAATAGGCATAAAACCACCAAACGGGGCGCATGGCGTAAAAGTGCAGTTTGAGTTTTGGGACTTTGTTTGGAAATCTTTGGGAGAGTATAACATAGGTTATGTTAGCAGAGAAAGAACATACGAGGTGTATTGCTCTAAAACAGTCATTGTCTGTACTCAAGTTTCGGTAAGGGAAATATAATAATCTCTTAAAGTAATCAAGATATTTTGCAGTCGGCATCTTAAGTTGTGGTTCACCAACTTGGTGCTGGCTGTTTTGTTTTGTGTTAAGTTTTTTATTTTTAATACTTTGTAATTCCACAAGAGAGAGAATCGATTTGAGCCTGCACTGAGCCTTTCAATAAGGTTCAAGAGAAACTGAAAGTCGAAGTAGGGAATCCCACAATGCAGAAAATTTCCTTATGCTTATACAGTAATGATGCTTTATATTAAAACATCCTTTTAAACTTCTAATTTTTTGCACTACCTTTGTTTACCAGATACGTTTGGATTAAATATGAGTCAAAAAGTTTTACTTAACGCAAAAGAGGTAAACATCATTCTTCACCGTTTGGCTTGTCAACTTATTGAAAAACACAACGACTTTAGCGACACCGTACTTATTGGTTTACAGCCTCGTGGCGTGTTTTTGGCAGATAGATTGGCAAAAATTTTAAAAGAAGATTACAAAGTGAAAAATATCCAACTAGGGTATTTAGACATTACTTTTTTTAGAGACGATTTCAGAAGGGGCGACAAAACCTTGGAGGCCAACAAAACCAAAATCAACTTTTTAGTAGAAGATAAAAACATTGTGTTTATTGACGATGTACTTTACACCGGCCGAAGCATTCGTGCAGCACTAACCGCCATCCAGTCGTTTGGGCGGCCCAACGAAATAGAGCTGTTGACCTTAATCGATAGGCGTTTCAGCAGGCATTTGCCCATTCAGCCCAACTACAGGGGCCGTCAGGTAGATGTTATAAATGAAGAAAAAGTAAGAGTAAACTGGAAAGAACATGATAACGAAGATTCGGTTTACTTAATTGAAAAATAATAATAGACTTAAGTCTGTAGTCTAAAGACTGTAGAAGAAATGCAGTCTGAAAATTTAAACTACCGGCTAAAGTCTAAAGACTAAATAAAACATGAGCGAATTAAGTGTAAACCACTTATTGGGAATAAAATATCTTAAACCGGAAGATATCCAACTTATTTTTGAAACGGCCGACCATTTTAAGGAAGTGATTAACCGGCCCATTAAAAAAGTGCCCTCGCTACGAGATATCACCATAGCCAATCTGTTTTTTGAAAATTCCACCCGAACCAAATTATCGTTCGAGTTGGCCGAAAAGCGATTATCGGCCGATGTGCTTAATTTTTCATCTGCGCAATCATCGGTAAAAAAAGGGGAAACCCTTATCGATACGGTAAACAATATTTTATCGATGAAAGTCGATATGGTAGTGATGCGGCACCCTAATCCAGGAGCGGGCGTATTTCTTTCCAAGCATATCAACGCGAGTATAGTCAATGCTGGCGATGGTGCGCATGAACACCCCACGCAAGCGTTATTGGATTCGTATTCCATCCGTGAAAAATTGGGTGAAGTAGGCGGTAAAAAAATCGTGATAGTGGGCGATATTTTACACAGCCGAGTAGCGCTATCGAACATTTTCGCGTTGCAATTACAAGGCGCCGAAGTGATGGTTTGTGGCCCTAAAACCTTGTTGCCCAAATACATTGATAGCCTTGGAGTAAAAGTTGAAACTAACTTGCGTAAAGCCTTAAATTGGTGCGATGTAGCTAATATGCTTCGTGTGCAAAATGAACGTATGGACATTAGTTATTTTCCTTCAACAAGAGAGTACACGCAGCAGTTTGGCGTAAGCAAGGAATTGTTGGATTCATTGGATAAAGAAATCACCATCATGCACCCGGGGCCCATAAACAGAGGTGTGGAAATTACCAGTGATGTGGCCGATTCCAGCCAGTCGATTATCTTAGACCAGGTGCAGAACGGTGTGGCCGTGCGTATGGCCGTGATATATTTATTAGCTTCAAAAATAAAACAGTAGATTATGATTTTAGACCAAAACGGAAATATTTCTATAATCACGCAGGAACAAGCTACGGTTGTAGAATTGGTTAAAAAAATTCAGGAGTCGTATTCAAAAATAAAGAACGATAATATTATTGTGGTATTAACCTCGTTAAAATCTTTGGGGCTGGAGGATATCGTTGAGTTTCTTCAAATTTCCAATACCCATCGCGGTTCAAAAAAATCGTTCGTAATCGTTAACAATAAAATTGATTTAGATAGTGTTCCAGACGAAATTGTTGTGGTGCCCACCGTTCAGGAAGCCCACGATATTATCGAAATGGAAGAAATGGAGCGCGATTTAGGTTTTTAATATGAACAACTACCATCTTGCACAAATAAATATTGCCAAACGTTTGGTTCCGATGGACGACCCCATTATGCAAGATTTTGTGAATAACATTGAAAGAATCAATGCCATAGCCGATCAAAGCAACGGATTTGTTTGGCGCCTAAAAGACGAAGATAAAGACGAAGCTGCCTCAATATTTAAAGACGATGCGCTCTTAATCAACATGTCGGTTTGGGAAAATAAAGAATCGCTTTTTAATTACACGTACCGTTCCAATCACCTCGAAATTTTCAAGCGTAAAAAGGAATGGTTCAGTAAAATCAAGATGGCTCATATGGCGTTTTGGTATGTTCCAGTTGGGTATGTTCCAACTTTTAAGGACGCCAAAATACGTTTAGATTATTTAAACTCCCACGGCGAAACGCCTTTTGCCTTTACTTTTAAAAGTCAATTTAGTATTGACGATACCCTAAATTACAAACAGCTTAAAACAACATGAAACTATCCATTTTAGGCTGCTATAGTGCCACCCCCCGAACCTTAAATAATACGACCTCGCAAGTATTGGAAATAAACAATCACATGTTTTTAATTGATTGTGGCGAGGGCACGCAGGTAGAATTGCGAAAACATAAAATAAAATTCAATCGCATTAAGCATATTTTTATTTCGCATTTGCATGGCGACCATTTTTTTGGGTTGGTGGGGTTGATTTCAACGTTTAGATTGCTCACTCGCGAGGCCGATTTGCATATTTACGGGCCTAAAGGCATTAAAGAAGTGGTTACGCTTCAAATGAAGTTGGCCGATTCGTGGACCAATTACAAATTGATTTTCCATGAACTCACTTCAAAAGAACCTGAATTAATTTTTGAAGACGATAAGGTGGAGGTGCACACCATTCCTTTAAACCATAGAATTTACACCAACGGGTATTTGTTCAAGGAGAAAGAAGGGCCAAGAAAGTTAAAAATACATGCCGTTGAAAGGGCTCAAATCAACGTGGCGTACTACAGAAAGCTTACCCAAGGTTTTGATGTAGAAAACGAACAAGGCGAGCTTATTAAAAACGAAACGGTAACCAAGCCTGGGCCAAAACCCAAAAGTTACGCCTTTTGCAGCGATACCATGTACAAGGAAGACATTGTGCCCATTATTGAAAATGCAACCGTATTGTACCACGAATCTACTTTTTTAAACCAACATGCCCATTTGGCGGCAAAAACCAAGCATGCTACCGCGCGCGAAGCTGCCCTTATTGCAAAAAAAGCAAAAGTGGAGACGTTAATTTTGGGACATTATTCTACCCGGTACGATAATTTAAAAATGTTTAAGGAAGAGGCCGAGCAGGTTTTTCCAAATGTCGAGTTGGCCAAAGATGGCAAAACTTTTGAGTTCTAGTTAAACTCTTTTAAATTTAAAATCCAGGTGACGGCTTCATTGAGCGACGTACAACGTTTAATTTTCTTTTTTGCGAACTGTTTTTCTAAGCTGGCATTACCATAAGAAAACTGGTTGTAAATAACAAAAGCACTGGCAATTATAACATCATACTCTTCGTCAATTCTGTTATACGAATTGGGGTCGGTAGAGTAAGAGTTTATTCTGTTGGCAATAAAGCCGAGTTTTACATTTCCGCCATAAAAACCAATAAGTTCTTGCGTTAAATATTCAAGTTTTTCGTAGTTTAAATGTACGCCTTCATTGATTTCAGATACATAAAATTTTTCACATAAATAGAAAGAGCCAAATGGCAAGACCAACTTATGTGAAGATATGTTTTTATAATATTCTGAGTTTTCAAATCGCATATAAATCAACTGCTCTAGGACAAATTTATAACCTGAGTTCGAATTTCTAACCAAATTACACTGTTTTAACAATCGAACTCAGGTTAACAGGCACTAGGTATAACTTGAAGGCAAAAGACTCAACTGGTCTTGGTTGTAAGTCTTGAAAACTACTTTTCTGCTCATTTTTAAAGTTAATCACTAACTCAAGAAATCGCAAAAAAAAAGGCTGCCTTTTCAGACAGCCTCTTTCGGTAAAATATTATATTTATTAAAATATATTATTGAACTAGTAGCTTCACGGCTTTAGCTCCTTCAGAAGTTTTAACTGTGGCTATCCAAAGCCCAGTGTTGAACT
>CAZZDI010000046.1:0-16935 GCA_964653155.1 uncultured Flavobacteriaceae bacterium
TGAAATTGAAAACGGTGAAATTTCATTGATCAAATGGCAAGTTGCCACGAAAGACGACGGTACGCTTCAAATTGTTCGGGTGCTTTTGGAAGGCCCGAAAAGACTCATTGATTATAAAAGAGCTTAATGAGTTCAATATAAAAAAACTGTCTAAAAAGTGGTTTTTGTTCATTTCGAGCATTTGATATTAAGGAGCAAACATGGTTTGCGGTAAACATAGAGAAATCTCACTAAATTGAAAATAATAGTTACATTTTCTTGAGATTCTTCACTTTGTTCAGAATGACACCCTTTAGACAGCTTTTGTCAATTTTATTTTATTCTTTGATAGAACAACTATTCCGTTGGGATACGCTCGTCTATCATTTTTAAAGGCATACCTTCCATTAAATCGAAAATATCGATAATGCTCCTAAAGGTATCTTCTTCTTCAGATTGTTCGGTAATAAACCACTGTAAAAAGATTTCAGTAGTAAAATCGTCAACCTTTCTAGCTGTTTTAAAAATCTTAAAAATAGACTCAGTAACCTTAATTTCTTGCTCTAGTCCTGTTTCGTAAATTCCTCTAAGGCTTTCAAAATCATTGTTTACATTGGTGACATTTGGTGATATTGCCGCCCCACCATTATCGTTAATAAATTCGAAGATTTTCATAGCGTGCTCGCGCTCTTCCTCAGCTTGTCTGTAAAAAAACGCTTTACTGTGCAAGAGTTCACGTTGGTCGCACCAAGACGCCATCGCTAAATACGACGCCGATGCTTTCATTTCCATTCCTATTTGATTATTGAGTAAATCCATCACCTCTGGGTGGATAGACATTTGTTTTCTAACTATTGTGTTCATAATTGCGCTTTTACACAAAGTTACAACAAAATAAGGGCTTAAACCGCTGAAAATGAAATTTAAAAAAAGTCTAAATAAACTTAAAACCTATACGCAAACGGCCTCTGATGTTTGGAAAAGTGTCGAGATTTCTTCTTTTAATTTTAGTAATTGTGGAATCTCAAGAAAAAGTAAATGTTGCTTATCGGCTACAAAAAGCAAAGCAAAATTCTCGTTGTTAACAATTCGATTGAGTGAACTGAACGTAGTTAATTCATTGATTTTACGCCTAAGCTCAAGCATTTGCGGAAAACTCAAATCTATAGTTTTGTTGGGTGTACGCAGCACATACTTACAGAAGGTAAGGTGCTTGATCTGGTAGCTCTGGTTTATATCAATTTCTCTGTTCACGGGCACAAATATAACTTTTATTTAGAATAAATAAAAATTAACTTTCTGGAGCCAATTCCACTTCAAGACCTTCCATTTCTGGTGTCATTTGAATTTGGCAACCCAGACGGCTATTATCCTTAACATCAAAGGCTTCTGCCAACATTGCGTCCTCATCATCGGTCATTTCGGGCAACTCATGGTCGCTCAACACATAGCACTGACAAGATGCGCACATGGCCATACCACCACAAATGCCAATAGTTCCTTCTGGTGCCAACTCATAACTACGCACCACTTCCATAAGGTTCATGGCCATATCGGTAGGCGCTACAATCTCGTGGGTTACGCCGTCTCTATCGGTAATTTTAATGTTGATGTCGCTCATTACTAAAGTTTTGTGTTTTTAATAGCACGTCATTTTTCGTGCCACAAATTTAAGGTATGTGTGTTTATTTTAATAGGAATTGAATGCCAATTTGAAAAAGGGCACACAAAAATAACAAATCGTTAAAATTCCTTTATTTTCGCATGCCTATTGACATTATAAACTGATTCTGATTAAAAGTTTATCAGTTTTTATTTGAAAAGTTAAGCCTCAATATTAACCACCTGCTCTATTTGTGGGGCATATTTTTTAATGGTCATCTCAACACCCGATTTTAGGGTCATTTGATTAACGCTACAGCCCACACAAGCACCGGTTAACTGTACCTTTACCAATTTATCGTCCTCAATGGACAATAACGAAATATCACCACCATCACTTTGAAGGAACGGACGGATTTCCTCTAGTGCTATTTCTACTTTTTCTCTTAATTCTTCTGAACTCATATCTGTTTAGTTGCAATTACTTTACCTTAATTACAAAAGGTTACAATATATTTATTTTTTTACTGCCGAACAGCCGGCCATGGTGGTTATTTTAATGGCTTCGGTAGGCGGTAAATCGTCGTTACGCCGTACCACTTCCTGAACCACATTTTGCGTCAATTTTTCAAAAGACTGTTCGAGTGGTGTTGCCGTCTGTAACGCTGCTGGACGCCCCACATCACCGGCTTCCCTAATGCTCTGCACCAATGGTATTTCACCTAAAAATGGTACGCCTAAATCATCGGCCAAGTTTTTTGCACCTTCTTTTCCGAAGATGTAATATTTGTTATCGGGCAATTCTTCGGGTGTAAAATACGCCATGTTTTCTATAATTCCCAAAACGGGCACATTGATACTTTCCTGTTGGAACATGGCCACGCCTTTTTTCGCATCGGCAAGCGCTACATTCTGCGGCGTACTCACAACCACTGCTCCCGTAATAGGAAGCGACTGCATGATACTTAAATGGATATCGCCCGTTCCTGGAGGTAAATCCAATAATAAGAAATCCAGTTCGCCCCAATGGGCATCAAAAATCATTTGATTTAAGGCTTTGGCCGCCATAGGGCCTCGCCAAACTACTGCTTGGTTGGGTTGCGTAAAAAACCCAATGGACAATACTTTTACGCCATAATTTTCGATGGGTTTCATTTTTGATTTTCCTTCAACTTTTATCGCCAAAGGTTTTTCGGCTTCAACATCGAACATAATAGGAATGGATGGCCCGTAAATATCGGCATCTAAGACCCCTACTTTAAAACCCATTTTTGATAATGACACCGCTAAATTTGCCGTAACAGTAGATTTTCCAACACCACCTTTACCAGACGCTACCGCAATAATATTTTGAATGCCGGGTATCGGTTTTCCTTTTATAACATTGGCTTTAGGTTTTTCGGGCGCATCAACGGTTACGTTCACCTTTATTTTGGCCTTTTCGTAAACCTGCTCGTGAATGGTTTTTAGAATATCGACCTCGGTTCGTTTTTTGGCCTGCAAACTGGGGTTTTTAATGGTAATATCCACAATCACCTCATCACCAAATGTTACTACATTTTTTACCGCTCCGCTTTCCACCATATTTTGCCCTTCACCGGGTACTGTTATGGTTTCCAATGCTTTTAATATATCGTTCTTGTTAAGTTTCATCATTTTTATTCAGAATAAATCTAAATGCAAAGATAGAGAATAAAGCTTGAAGATGGAAGGCGGAAGTTAGAAGTTTTGTTGATGCCCGTATTGGGTTTAGCTATCCTTCCGGTATTTTTTGGCTCTTTGTGAATTTTTGAAAAATTTGGAAATAATTACAAATGTTCGGAAGGGTTCCAAAACACCTTTTCAAAATTTTGTATTTGGTTGTCAACCACTTCAATGCCTTCACTTTCCAACAACTGTTGCATCAGGTTGGTGCCTTCAAAATGGTGCTTGCCCGTTAGCAAGCCTTTTCGGTTTACAACACGGTGTGCCGGCACATCCTTCCCCGAAGAGCCGTTCATGGCATAGCCCACCATTCTGGCGCTTTTAGCTGCGCCCAAATATCTGGCAATGGCGCCGTAACTGGTCACCTTTCCGTAAGGCACCTGTTTGGCTACCTCATAAACTCTATCGAAAAAATTCAATGTTTCGGGTTTCACTGCCAAAAATCCTTTAAAATATTAATTAGGGTAAGAATTGAAATAACGCCTGTAATGCCGCCAATAAGTAAGTTCATGTTTCTTTGGCTGGTGAATTTCTTGTCTTTTATCTTATCGAAAAAGAAAATGTACATATATAACGTAACGAACGTACCCGTACCGGCTCCTGCTACGTAAGACAGAATATTACTTTGCTCGAAAGACATCCAACCCACCGAAGCCAATGTTATAGTAATGTAAGCTTGATAAGGAATGGGAAACATATTGATGGCCGAAAGCAAAACACCTTGAAAAAACCGACTGTGCTTACTCCTCATTTTGGGTTCAATTTGCTGTTTGGGAGCCGGCTTGGCAACAAATAAAAAATATACGGTAATTAGTATAAAAATAACCAATGCTACACCTCTAAGCACACTAACCGCCTCGGGGTGCCCACTCAAATAACTTGCAAAAATGGCCGCCAAGTAGGTTTGTGCAAACACCACCATACATACCCCTATTGAAAACACAACACCCCGAACATGCCCTTCCTTTAGACTGATTTTAGCCGCCGTCATGTTAAGCAAACCAGGCGGAATAACCCCAATTAGCGCAAAAACAACTCCCAAAAAGAAAATAAGGGTAATATCCACGGTTACTTAATTTTAAACCGAATATACGTAATTGGTTTGTTCTGCTCCAAATATTGCGATTCGTAAAAGGTTTGTATGGCCGTAACATCCTCTGGGCTACCTTCCTGTTTATAAACATTGTGGTTCGCATAAAGTACCTCGTGGCCTTCGCCGTGCAATAATCCAAGCGTGTAGCCGTGCATGAATTCACTATCTGTTTTAAGGTTTACCACGCCATCGGGTTTCAGCACTTTTTTATAGCGCTGCAAAAATGCTGTGTTGGTCATTCGGTGTTTGGTGCGCTTGTATTTTATTTGCGGATCGGGGAAGGTGATCCAAATTTCATCGACCTCATTTTCGGCAAAAGCATATTCAATCAATTCAATTTGAGTACGCAGAAAAGCTACGTTGGGAATGCCATCTTCAACCGCCGTTTTAGCACCCCGCCAAAAACGCGCGCCTTTAATATCGATGCCGATAAAGTTTTTATTGGGATACTTTTGCGCCAAAGCCACCGAGTATTCTCCTTTTCCGCAGCCCAGCTCCAAAACTATCGGGTTGCTATTTTTAAAGACTTCCTTTTGCCAGCTCCCTTTCAAATGGTAATCAGAATTCACCAAATCATCGCGTGTTGGCTGAAACACATTGGCAAAGGTTTCGTTTTCCTTAAATCGTCTAAGTTTATTTTTGCTTCCCAAGGCTGTTAACTATTTCTTATTATTATTTTATTTTTGGTAAAATTAAGGAAATATACAACAGCCATCATAGCCTTACATTTGAATTTTTATAAACCTGCGTGGGGCCACACACCTTTGGCAATAATAAGCACGCTATAAATATCTAAATGAAAAAACGGATTTTAGTTGCACCACTAAATTGGGGCTTGGGCCATGCCACCCGCTGTATCCCGATTATTAATGCCTTAATAAAACAAGGTTTTGTACCGGTTATTGCCAGCGATGGCGTGGCATTATCGCTGTTGCGGAAGGAATTTCCAAATTTGTCGTCCATCGAACTGCCGTCGTACAACGTCACTTACGCTAAAAACGGAAAGTTCTTTAAACTGAAACTCATCAAAGATTCACCCAAACTCTTAAAGGCGATTAAAGCTGAAAAAAAAGCCGTGAAAGACATTTTGGAGCACAACGACATTGCCGGAATCATTTCGGATAACCGGTTGGGGGTTCGAAACAAAAAAGTACCCACGGTATTTATTACCCACCAATTGAATGTTTTAAGCGGAAGCACCACGTGGTTTAGCACTAAAATGCATCAAAAGTTCATTAAAAAATTTGATGTATGTTGGGTGCCCGATGCCGAGGGCGAAATCAATTTAAGCGGAAAATTGGGGCACGTAAAAACTTTCGACATTCCCACCAAATACATTGGCCCATTAAGCAGGTTTACCCCCACTGCAAACGAAACTAAAAACGATTTGATGGTTTTGCTTTCGGGCCCCGAACCGCAGCGCACCCTTCTTGAGAAAAAGCTGTTTTCTGAACTTAAAAACTATAAAGGCAAAGTGGTTTTTGTTAAGGGCGTTATGGAAACCGAGCAGTCCATACAGATTATCGGCAATATGAGCATTTATAATTTTATGACTTCGGCCTTATTGGAAAAAACCATAAACGAGAGCGCTTTGGTTGTTTCGCGTTCGGGTTACACAACGTTGATGGACTTGGCCAAACTGAACAAAAAGGCTTTTTTCATCCCCACACCCGGGCAGTTCGAGCAGGTTTATCTGGCCGAAAGGCTCACCGAAATGCAAATGGTGCCCAGTTGTAAACAGGACGATTTTAGCCTCGACAAACTAGACCAGGCCCAAAATTTTATAGGTCTAAAAGCCTTTAATTTTGATGTGGACTACAAAGAATTATTCAGCCTTTTCTAACGTGAACGAAAACTCGCTGCCTACACCGTACTCGCTCTCTACGTATATTTTTTCTTCGTGAGCTTCAATAATATGCTTAACAATGGAAAGCCCCAAGCCAGAACCCCCTTCTTTTCTGGAGCCACTTTTATCAACCCGATAAAAACGTTCGAACAGCCTTGGCAAGTGTGCCCTACCTATACCCTCGCCATTATCGGTTACCCGCACAATAACTTTGTTCTTTATAAGGTTTTCAATACTAATTTCGGTGGTGCCTTTCTGGTTTCCATATTTTAGGGAGTTCACCACCAAATTGACCAAGACTTGCTGGATGCGCTCTTTATCGGCATTAACCATTATGGGGTTGGGGTAATCGCGATCAAAGGTTAAAGTGATCTTCTTTTTGGCTGCTTTCATTTCCAGCATTTCGAACACACTTTTGGTGAGTTCAACAATATCAAACGTTTCCATGTTCAAGCGCAAATCGCCTACCTCCAATTTGGTAATCATATCCAAATCCTTCACAATATAGCCCAACCGCTCAATGCCCTTACTGGCCCGGAGCAAATACTTTTCCCTAATGTTTTTGTCGTCCATGGCGCCATCCAACAGGGTTAAAATGTATCCTTGAACGGTAAACAGCGGTGTTTTAAGTTCGTGCGATACGTTACCAAAAAACTCTTTCCGATATTCTTCCCTAACCTTTAGGGTTTCTATTTCAATTTTTTTATCTCTTGCAAATTTGTCGATTTCCTGTGTAAGCGTTCGCATATCGGTGGTTATGGGACCTTTGTTCAAATTTGCCGATTCCAACAGCGTTAAATCGTCGTATATTTTTTTAACTCTTTTGTATATAAAACGTTCAACGCTGAATTGAATGATCAAAAAACAGAACACGAACAAGCTAATTGAAATACCTAAAACTTGATACCATTTAAACTCGTGGAAGTAATACAAAAAAACACTCATGAGGAGTGTTATGTATATTGTGATGTACAGCGATGTTTTTATCGCAAACCGGTATGACTTCTTAAATTTTGTCTGCATTAATCTACAAACTTATAGCCTACGCCTTTTATGGTTTTAAAACTTTCGTCGCCCAGCTTTTCGCGAAGTTTCCTGATGTGCACATCGATGGTACGGCCACCCACAACCACCTCATTACCCCAAACGGTATCGAGTATTTCGTCTCTTTTGAAAACCTTACCGGGCTTAGATGCCAATAAAGATAACAATTCAAACTCTTTTCGGGGCAATATTATTTCTTTTCCTTTTGAAGTGATTTTGTATTCGTCGCGGTTTATCACCAAACTTCCTACCTTAACCGTATCGTCAACGTCTTCTTCCTTAAAACGCCTCAAAAGGGCCTTCACTTTACTGATAAGTACTTTGGGTTTTATGGGTTTTGTAATATAATCGTCGGCCCCAGCATCAAAACCGGCCACTTGTGAATAATCTTCACCACGTGCGGTTAAAAAGGTAACCAAGGTATTTTTCAAATCGGGGTGCTTTCGTATTTGTTCACAAGCTTCAATACCGTCCATTTCGGGCATCATCACATCCAAAATAATTAGGTGAGGCAATTCTTTTTTTGCCTTTTTTACGCCTTCCAATCCGTTTTCGGCAGTGATTACTTGATAACCTTCGTTGCTAAGATTATAACCTACTATTTCTAAAATATCTGGTTCGTCATCAACCAATAATATTTTGATGTCCTTTTTTTTCATTTGTCAACTACTAATTTTATCGAAGTAAAGATAAAACTTAAAACACAATTACTTAAAAAACCACTTATTAATAACGTTAAGATAACAAACTACTTACACAAAATTAACTTTTATCGGTTTTTTGATTGGAACACCTTGTTTTTAACACGGTTTTGGCATTAATTTTGATTGCTATTATTTAATTTTGTAACCAATCCATTGAACAAGATTTATAACAACATTTAATGTAGATGAAAAAAAACTACCTTACTTTTTTGTTCTTCTGTTTAGCCCTGTTTTTTGCGAACGAAACCATCGCACAAAATGTAGTGCAAACAAGTTCGACGGAAAAAACCATTGAAGGGCTAACGGTTTACCCTAATCCATTAAACAGTGCGGCACAGTCATTTTTAACCATTCAGTCAAATTTAAATTCTAACAAGAACATAGAGTTTTTTGATGTTTTGGGAAAACGCCTTTTTACCACCATTTTAAGAGGAAAACAATTGAACATTTCGCAATTAAATCCTGGCATCTATATTTTGAAGATTACCGAAAACGGGGTGAGCGAAGCACGAAAATTAATTATTAAATAGATTGATTTTTTAAACATAAAACCAAAGCGTTGCCCATTGGCAGCGCTTTTTTTATTTTTGTTCATTATCCAAAAATATGATAGACACCCAATCTATATTCCATATTGAAAACAACGCCCAGTTTGAAGAATTGGCATTAAAGGTTTTTAAATTTCAATTTGAAAACAACAGGGTTTACCGGTCGTTTTGCGATTTGTTGTACAAACACCCCAGCGATGTAAAAACCATAGCCGACATTCCGTTTTTGCCCATTCAGTTTTTTAAAACCCGTGATGTTTTGAGCAGCACGGCACCGATTGAAACTACATTTACCAGCTCGGGCACTACGGGAAGTACCACCAGCAGACATCTTGTAACCGATTTAAACATTTACAAAGAAAGTTTCAGCAAAGGATTTGAACATTTTTACGGAAACATAAAAGATTATGTGGTTTTAGCCCTTCTTCCGTCGTATTTGGAACGCGAAGGTTCGTCGCTTATTTATATGGTTGATGCCTTAATTAAAGCGTCCGAACAACCCGAAAGTGGTTTTTACCTCAACAACCTTTCAGAATTACAAAAACAACTCACAAGATTGGATATTGAAGGAAAAAAAGTATTGCTCATCGGGGTTTCTTTTGCGTTGTTGGATTTAGTTGAAGCCCACCAATTTAAACTAAAAAACACCATTGTAATGGAAACGGGTGGCATGAAAGGACGACGGAAAGAAATGATCCGTGCCGAGCTTCATCAGGAATTAAAACATGGATTTGGGGTGGAACACATCCATAGCGAATACGGGATGACCGAACTTTTAAGCCAGGCCTACTCCAAAGGGAACGGTGTTTTTGATTGCCCCCCATGGATGAAAATTTTAACCCGAGATACCGAAGACCCATTAACACTAAATACCCAACAAAAAGCAGGCGGCATCAATGTTATCGATTTGGCCAACATCAACTCCTGTGCTTTTATAGCTACCCAAGATTTAGGGAGAGTGCATGCCAATGGTTCTTTTGAAGTGATTGGCCGCTTCGACCATTCCGATATTAGGGGCTGCAACTTGTTGGCGCTTTAAAAAAACATTGCTTTAAATGCAAGGTTTAAAGAAAAGTAACGACTTAACAACCAGCTAATAAAAAGAGATTTAGTTATTAGTTTGGTTTGTTAACAACGCGGCCCGAATTTAAATTCGGGCCGCGTTTATTTTAATCGAATTGTAACACAAAATAGTTCTTTTTGCCGCGTTGCAGCAGTACAAACTTGTTGTTTATCAAATCTTCGGCAGTAATGCTATAATCTTCCTTTACCTTTTCTTTATTCACCGAAATGGAATTTTCCTTTAACGCTCTTCTGGCCTCGCCATTAGATTTTAAAAAACCACCTTTTTCAGCCAAAGCCGCGATTACGTCCAATCCGTTTTCAATTTCCGATTTTGGCAATTGCATTTGTGGCACACCGTCAAACACATCCAAAAAGGTTTGTTCGTTAAGTTGTTTTAAATCTTCAGCAGTCGATTTTCCAAAAAGAATGTTACTCGCTTTTATAGCATTTTCTAAATCCTCTTTGGAATGCACCATCGTGGTAATTTCTTCAGCCAAACGTTTCTGCAACGCACGCATGTGCGGCGCTTCGTTGTGCTCTTTCACCAAAGTTTCAATTTCTTCACGACTTAAAAATGTGAATATTTTAATATACTTTTCAGCATCCACATCACTCGTGTTCAACCAATACTGGTAAAATTTATAAGGTGAAGTACGGTTGGCGTCCAACCAAATATTGCCGCCTTCGGTTTTCCCGAATTTAGTACCGTCAGCCTTTGTAATCAATGGCCAGGTTAAGGCATAACCTTTGCCAGAATCTATTCTTCTAATGAGTTCCGTTCCCGTGGTAATATTGCCCCATTGGTCGCTTCCGCCCATTTGCAGCGTACAGTTTTTATCGCGGTACAAATGCAAAAAATCGTAACCTTGAACCAATTGATAGGTAAACTCGGTAAAACTCATCCCTACCGAAGCATCAGACGACAAGCGTTTCTTAACAGAATCTTTCGCCATCATATAATTTACCGTGATATGCTTGCCCACATCGCGAATGAACTCCAAAAACGAAAAGTTTTTCATCCAATCGTAATTATTTACGACAATAGCAGCATTTTCGGCATCGCTATCAAAGTCCAAAAAACGTGATAATTGTTCTTTAATGGCGTTTTGGTTGTGCCTTAAAGTTTCTTCATCCAACAGATTTCGTTCAGCAGATTTTCCGGAGGGATCACCAATCATCCCCGTGGCTCCACCCACCAAAGCTACGGGTTTGTGCCCGGCCAACTGGAAATGCTTCAGCCCCATAACGCCCACCAAGTGCCCAATGTGTAAAGAATCGGCCGTGGGGTCGATGCCCACATACGCCTGGCGCATGGCTTCCATTAAATGTTCTTCGGTTCCGGGCATGCTATCCTGTATCATGCCGCGCCAAGTTAATTCTTCAACAAAATTCTTTATCATGGTGTACTTTTTAAAAAACTATGCAAAGATAAAAATACGGGTATAAATTACTGGGCGTTATTGAATATTTCTTTAATTTCGTTTTATGATTTTAATAACAGGAGGTACAGGTTTGGTCGGCGCCCATTTGCTTTACAAACTGGCAAGTGAAGGCAAAGCTGTTCGGGCTATTTACAGAAACGAACGCAAACTAAACAATACCAGAAATGTATTTTCCTGCTATACGAACGACTACGAAACTATTTTTGAAAAAATTGAATGGGTTGAAGCTGATCTTTTGGATATTCCCGCTTTAACCGAAGCATTTAATGGCGTTACCGAAGTGTACCATTGTGCAGCCTTTGTATCGTTCGAGCCCAATAAATACCAGCTTTTACGCAAAACCAATATTGAAGGCACGGCAAATATCGTTAATATTTCATTGGCAAAAAACATCCGAAAATTGTGCTACGCCAGTTCGGTGGCCACTTTAGGAAGCACTTTAAACAACAAACCCATTACCGAAAATACTTTTTGGAACCCTGAAACCGACAACAGCGTTTATGCCATTACAAAATACGGTGCCGAAATGGAAGTTTGGCGTGGCACACAAGAAGGGCTCAACGCCGTTATGGTGAATCCCGGTGTTATTATTGGCTCGGGCATTTGGCGTTATGGCACGGGCAGTTTGTTTAAAAGAGCCAAAAAAGGGTTGAATTTTTACACTGCCGGTTCAGTGGGGCTTGTTGCGGTAGAGGATGTCGTGTCGGCGATGGTACAATTGATGGACAGCACCATCAGCAACGAGCGGTATGTTTTAGTGGCCGAAGATTGGAGCTACAAAAAATTTCTTCAAACTTTGGCAAAATCGGTGGATGCCAAACCACCTAAGAAACAAGTGAGCAAAACCTTTCTCAATATTGGTTGGCGACTCGATTGGCTAATCCATAAAGCAACCGGTAAACGTAGGCAATTAACCAAACAATTGGCTAATTCATTAACCACCACGCACCATTACAGCTGCAAAAAAATAAAAGACACTTTAAATTTTAAGTTTCAGGATATGGAACGCACCATTAATTCTGTAGGGAAACAGTATCTAAAATAGGCTCTATCAAGCCTTTGGTTTCCTTTGCCTTTTTTTGAAGTAGTTTTTCGGCCAGCGAATCCTTTCTTTGCTTTATTTCCAAAGAATCGACCAACTTTGATTCAACCTCTGTAATCGAGTCTTTTTGAATGGCTTTTAAGGAATCTTCCTCGCGTTTGGTTTGCACTTTCCATTCGTTAGCTTCCTGCTCTTTCAGCTTTTCTTTCAGTTTTTCCAAACTATCGGAAACCATATTGTAAATAGCATCATATTCCTTCACATGAAAGGCGTAATAGTTGTTACTTTCGGCAAACTGCAAACTATCAATATTATGGCGTTTAAACACATAATCGTTAACCACCACCCCACTATCCTGCATCGTTCTTTTGTTAATGGAACTAGCCGAAGAAATTAGTTTAGCATCAATTATAATGCTAACCATTTCCTTTTTGGAAAGAAGGTTTTTGGGTTTATCGGGGCTTTTTAATTTGTTGCATGCCACAACAAAAAAAAGCAACCCAATAATTCCTATTATTTTTTTTAAAATCATCTATCGAACGTTAATCGCTTAGCCGCTTTTTCTTTGCTAAACTTTGAGTTTTGATACACCAAACTACCATTTAAAAAGGTATGGGTAATTCTCGATTTAAAGGTAGTACCTTCAAACGGCGACCATCCGCATTTGTATAAAATATTGTCTTTATTTACCGTCCATGGGTTGTTCAAATCTACCATCACCAAATCGGCATAATACCCCTCGCGAATATAACCGCGCTTTTCCACTTGGAATAAAATGGCGGGATTGTGGCACATTTTTTCAACCACTTTTTCCAAAGTTATTTTTCCGCGGTGGTACATTTCCAACATGGCCGGCAATGCATGTTGCACCAACGGCCCACCCGATGGCGCACTGGTATAAACGTTATTTTTCTCCTTTATAGTATGTGGCGCGTGGTCGGTAGCGATAACATCAATCCTATCATCTAAAAGCGCTTCCCACAATTGCTCGCGGTCTGTGGCTGTTTTTACGGCCGGATTCCATTTTATTAACGTGCCTTTTTTCTCGTAATCTTCATCTGAAAACCATAGGTGATGAATACAAACTTCGGCAGTTATTTTTTTGTCTTTCAAAGGAATTTTATTGCTGAACAATTCTGTTTCCTTCCCCGTTGAAAGGTGGAAAATATGCAGACGCGCCCCTGTTTTTTTGGCCAATTCAATTGCTGTTGAAGACGACAGATAACATGCTTCCTCACTTCTAATTTTGGGGTGATATTTAATCGGAATATCATCGCCGTACTTATCATGGTATTTTTTAAAATTGCTTTTTATGGTACCTTCATCCTCGCAATGCACCGAAATAACCATATCGGTACTTTTGAAAATCTTTTCCAAAACTTCCGGATCATCCACCAACATATTTCCTGTTGAAGAACCCAAAAACAATTTCAATCCCGCCACTTGACCGGATTCCAATTTTAAAATTTCCTCTAAATTATCGTTGGTTCCGCCAAACATAAAAGAGTAATTGGCCGACGATGTTTTTTCGGCTATTTTAAACTTTTCTTCCAATTTTTCGATGGTGGTAGTTTGCGGATTGGTATTCGGCATTTCAATAAACGAGGTAATGCCTCCGGCAATAGCAGCCTTACTTTCGGTTTCGATATTCGCCTTTTGCGTTAGCCCCGGTTCCCTAAAATGCACTTGGTCGTCAATGGCGCCGGGCAAAATGTACTTTCCTTCGGCATCAACCACATGTACATCGGCCGATTTTGCGCTAATGGAATCGGCTATCCGTTTTATATATTCGCCCTCAATTAAAATATCGCCACTAAAAACAGTGCCTTCATTTACAATATTGGCATTTTTTATTAAAGTAGTTTTTTTCATAAAAAAAGATTCTATTTTTTAAACAAACTTTTTAACTTCATTGAAATCACACCAAAAATGGCTTCAGAAATAATTCCGGAGCTCAACTTCGATTCGCCTTTGGTCCTATCGGTAAATATAACGGGCACTTCGGCTATTTTAAAGTCTTTAATATACGCTTTAAATTTCATTTCTATTTGAAAAGCATAGCC
This sequence comes from uncultured Flavobacteriaceae bacterium, assembly GCA_964653155.1. GTDB lineage: Bacteria > Bacteroidota > Bacteroidia > Flavobacteriales > Flavobacteriaceae > Flavisericum. The sequence goes on from CAZZDI010000046.1 coordinate 14,133, forward strand.
GATAAACTTTATTTTGTCGAGGTTAATGCTTTCCAGAACATGCCTTTTGTAGCACACAAAACCCGCGGTGGCATCGTGAATTTTCATCCCCGTAATAAGGCGCACATATTTTGATGCAAAATACGACATGAGCACGCGTGCCATGGGCCAATTTACCACATTAACGCCCGTAACATAACGTGATCCAATAGCCATATCGGCACCTTCTATTTTACAGGCCTCGTACAGTCTTAAAATATCGTTAGGGTTATGCGAAAAGTCGGCATCCATTTCAAAAATGTAATTATAATTGCGCTCTAAACTCCACTTAAAACCATGGATGTAGGCCGTACCCAAACCGGCTTTTTCCTTCCTGGTTTCCAAAAACAAGCGATTTGGAAATTCTTTTTGAAGTTCTTTTACTTTTAAACCTGTTAAGTCGGGAGAATTATCGTCAACTATCAACACATCAATGTGTTCTGCCTGCGAGAACACAGCCTTGATAATGGCTTCAATATTATCAATTTCATTATATGTTGGAATAATTACTATTATTTCGGACATCATCCTGTTTTGAAAAAGCTGTAAAAAAGTTTTCCGCAAATGTACATTAATCGACGTTGATTTTTTTTAAATATTACTTAATTATACTCACCGATTTTAAAAAATATAATAATTTTACATCATGTTACGCCATATAGTTTCAAACGAATTATTTACTGTACTCATGGTTATTGGGCTGGTACTTGTTGCCGCATCAAAATTGGTGGCCCCCAAACGGTTTGACGATTTTGTTTTGATTTTGGGCAACGACAAATACCTTAAGATTTACTCTCGCGAGCAAAAGTTCTTCGATAAGTTTGATGCCCTGCTCTTTACCAATTTAGTGCTTTCTGTTTTGGTGTTCTGTTTTATTGCCATGCGGCACATTAGTGAACATTTTAAACTTTCAATAGACGATTTGTTTAAACTATTTGTTGCCATTTCGGTCTTCATTTTAGTAAAAGTCCTTTTAGAGCGCCTTATTGGAAGCCTTTTTGAAATAGATAAACTTATTGACCAGTATATTTTTCATAAAATAAGTTTTAAAAACTACTTGGGCCTTATTTTATTGCCCATAAACGCCCTTCTGCTTTTTAGTTTTTCGCCCAACGCCACCTTAATTTACGGCATTGTTACTTTATTGTTAATTTTGAACATTATAGGGTTAATAAGTTCGTTCAAGGCACATCAAAGTTTAATAAAACACAACATGTTTTATTTTATTTTATATCTTTGCGCTCTCGAAATTGCGCCTTATGTAATTTTATATAAGGTGTTTATCGATAAATAAAGAAAAACTGCCCGCGCATATGAAAGTGAAAACAATTTTAGTGTCTCAGCCGGAACCAAAAGTTGAGAATTCGCCATATTTTGATTTACAGGAAAAACAACGCGTAAAAATTGATTTCAGACCATTTATCCACGTTGAAGGCGTTCCCGCCAAAGAAGTTAGGCAACAAAAGGTAGATTTGAGCAAATACACGGCCATTATACTTACCAGCAGAAATGCCGTAGATCATTTTTTTAGGGTTGCAAAGGAAATGCGCTTTAAAGTGCCAGATACCTTGAAGTACTTTTGCCAATCGGAAGCTGTTGCTTACTACCTTCAAAAATATGTAGTGTACAGAAAGCGTAAAATTTACGTGGGTAAGCGTACCTTTGCCGAGCTTTCACCTTTAATTAAAAAATACAAAGACGAAAAGTTTTTGTTGCCAAATACCGACAAAGTAAAACCCGAAGTACCCAACACTTTGGATGCCCTTGGCGTAGATTGGAAACAAGCTACTTTTTACAAAACCGTGGTGAGCGACCTATCGGATTTAGAAAACGTAACTTATGATGTTTTGGTATTCTTTAGCCCATCTGGAATTGAATCGTTGTTCCAAAATTTCCCAGATTTTAAACAGAACGATACCCGAATCGCGGTATTCGGAAACACCACCATAAAGGCCGTTGAAGAAAAAGGATTGCGGGTAGATATTGCTGCACCAACCCCCGAAACGCCCTCAATGACCATGGCTTTGGAAAAATACATTGAAAAAGCTAACAAAGGAAAATAAACCTTATATAAATTTATAAAAAGGGGATGGTTTAAGTAAAACCATCCCCTTTTCTTTTTTAAAAACAAGGCTAAAATGTTTTATAACTCGTATATTTATAGAAATCACACATTAAAAACATTAAGATTATGAGAAAAAAACTGCTTTATGTTATCATGATGTCGTTATCGATTATCGCATGTCCAAACAGCGTTTTTGCTAATGAAAACCCAACGGTTCATACCAAGGAAAAAACAGCTGAAATCCCTAAAGAGATCAAACCCATGATTGATCGCTTACATGAAATTAAAGACATGGACAAATCTGCCTTAACCCGTAGCGAAAGAAAGGAGTTAAGAAAAGAAGTAAGAACCATAAAAAAAGCGGTACGGGCTTCAGGAAATGGCTTATATATTTCCAGCGGAGCCATCATCATCATCTTACTTTTAATCATTATTTTATAAAATAAAAAATGCCCAACTAAAGTGTTGGGCATTTTTTTTAACCTTAAAACGCATATCGCTGTGGGCCGCCACGTCGGATTTCTTCACTACAGTGGGCTTCAAATTTTTTAAAGTTATTCCTAAAGGCATTGGTTAATTTGAATGCCGTTGTATAGTAAGCTTCATCGTCGTTCCAAGTGGCTCTCGGACTCAGAACACTTGTTGGTACGCCCGGACAACTGCGAGGCTGCGCCACTCCAAAAACCGAATGGATGTGGTAATCGTCGTAATTATAAAGCC